>NZ_JBQKGG010000012.1:0-75422 GCF_052118925.1 Candidatus Paralachnospira sp. LCP21S3_A2 | reverse complement strand
CTGGAGACAGAGATGATCCTGGTGGATATAGGAGGTTAGCTGCCATAGAGGGAAGGGTATACACAAGGCCAGTAAAGCGAAAATCAATGACGTTTTATTTCGTATACCATTCAACCGCTAGTTCAGTACCTGATACATCGAAATGCTCATAGCTGTGGCTTATTCACTGAGATATGAAAGGTTGAAAAACCTTGAATTTTCAATAAAAAACACTTGATTATATGAGGAGGTTTTTCTCATACAAAGATCCGTTCACTGATAATTCCGGCTAATGTAACAAGAATAGAAGAATCAGCATTTTATGGATGTAAATTTCTTGAAACAATAAAATTTATGGGGAATCAATTAACCTATATTGGCGATGTTGCGTTTTCGTATAACGAAAAACTAAAAGATTTAGTTATACCGCAAAGTGTAACAGAAATTGGAGAGAATGCTTTTGAAGGAGCTAAAAGCTTAGAAACTATTCGTTTGCCTAAAAACATAAAAAAAATCAGTAAGGGAATGTTTTTGTGGTGCGAAAATTTAAAAAAAATAGAAATACCTTCAAATGTAAATGAAATTGGTAAATTTGCATTTTATGATACAGGAATATCGACGATAGAGATTCCTTCAAATGTAACTTGTATCCCTGTGGAGTGCTTTGGTAGTTCAAAGTTGAACAGTATACTTTTTAAAGGTAAAATTACAACGGTAGAGAACGGTGCATTTGCTTATTCCAATATAAAAGAAATTATTTTACCGGAAAGTATAACAACAATTGGAGAGGAAGCATTTAAGGGGTGTAGATATTTATATGGAGTTACAGCTCCGCGAAGTATTACATCAATTGGTAAAAATTGCTTTACGAACAGTAAAAATGTAACAATAAAGGGATATCGAGATTCTGTGGCAGAAACATATGCGAATGCTAATAATATTCCATTTGTTTCATTAGATATCCAAGAACCGATGACTTGGATTACGGTTGTGGATGCGAAAACAAGACAACCAGTGAAAGATGTTTATTGTACAATCGGAGGGAGAAAAGTAGATATCAGTGGAGGTTATGCTCAGATTCATGATAGCTGGTGTCAGAATGACTGGGCATCGATTCGGTGCAGTGCGTATGGGTATTATGATTACGAAGCTCCAACGACGATATTAAATCCAGGGGTATATAATACCATTGAACTGTATCCGGTATTTGAAAAAGAAGTAAGCTGGAACAGTCTGGGAATTAACTTAAAAGAATGTTCCGTTTCTACAACAGAAATCACAGTAGATGGCCCGATCATAAACTTTTTAGGAACAGAATATCCGATATTCCAATTACCACTTTCTTATGGATATGATCTGTTTAAGAATGTAAAGATTAGTAACAATAAAAAAGACGAGAGATTTGAGGTATTAATTGGCGATTTTTATCACGATAAAATTGAAAGTTCAAAAGATGTATATTTTCAAACAAGAGAAGTGGTTACTGCATTGAATAAAAATCAGAACAATGCGGGGAATTTGGTGCAGAACATAAAAAAACAGTTAAAACCAACGTCTATGAATTTAGGTTATCAGATGCAAACCTATATGTGTGGATATATGGAATTTGACTATGAGGGAAATCTGTTGAAATCCGGAGTGGTGTTTTTTGCGGAACTGGGAGTAAAGTGCACATATCCGTTTGCACCGGCGCCGATTTTTTATATGACATTTGGATTATCAGCCGGACTTTCTGGAAAATTGTTTTTAAAGTGTAATACAAGTGGTCAAATTGGAGTGGAAGGAGAATTAGGATTTGACGTGACTCCGCAAGCTGGACTTGGAGTGGGGGTATCCGGGATTGCGAATGCGGAAATAGGGTTGTCCGGGAAATTATCTAATACAGTAAGAACGGAAAAGAAGAAAATAGATGAGGCATTAGAGGTAAAATTCCAGGGAAATTTTTATTTTGAGTATAATATATTTAATTTTGTGAATCAGAAGAAAGAGTGGGAAATAAAAAGCATTGATTTGTATCCAGTTAAAAATGATAAAAAAGAAAAAAGTTTATATGCAATGGAAGAACCAATACAGTTAAGTCTAGATAACTGGAAAGTTCGAGGAACTGAAGAGGAACAAAAACCTGTCGTACAAAAAACACGGATTCGAACCGGGGATATGTATCCGATTGATTGGGATTATTATGATGCGGATCCACAGTTAATAGAGCTGGATGACGGAAGAAAGCTTGCTGTGTGGACGGGGCTGGATCGAGAGCGCAGTGCGATAAATCAGACAACGTTAATGTATTCGATTTGTGATGAAGAGGGATACTGGAGTACACCGTGTCAGGTGGATGATGACGGAACTGCTGATTTTTCACCACGTTTAATTACTGATGGAAAACAGGTATGTTTGATATGGCAGAATATGGAAGTTGTTTTAGCGGATGATATATCTCTTAAAGATGCTGTTTATTGGTCTAATTTGAATATCGCTGTGTTAGATGGAGAGAAATTTGAAAATATAAGGACATTGACAGCCAGTGGCCGGTATGAGCAGATGCAGACGCTTACCATGGGCGAAGATAAAATTTATTTGACATGGGTAGAAAACAGCGTAGGAGATCCAACCGGAATGATGGGTGGAAATATGATTTGGCGTGCAGTTCTGGATTATAATGGAAATATATCGGATGTTGAACTGGTATGTGATGGTTTACCGATAATAACAGGAATCGATGCAGCGTATATCAATGGAGGTCATGAAATTGCGTATAGCATATGGAATGAAGACCTTCAAACAACGGAAATATATACGATTCGCGATCGACAGTCCCAAAAGATGCAGACAGATTCAGATTTAAACTACGGATTGCAATATGGAAGAAATGGATTGTACTGGATTTCCGGAAATAAGTTATATAAAGGAACAAGAGATAATGGCACTGGTAAGCCCATAGAATCGGAATTTAATTTTAGTGCGGTAAAAGATATACAGGTGCTTACAAATGAAATGGGTGAAGTGATTTTGATGACCTGCAGTAACGGATATAAGAGCGAGCTGTATAAACTGTACTATGATAAAAACACAGAGATGTGGTCTCATGTAATAAGGATATCTGATTTAGATAGAGGAATCAGAAATTTCTCCGGTATTTTATCGGAGCAAGATGGATTATTCATACTGGCAGACAGCTTTTTTGTTCTGGAAGATGAGGATGGAGGACAAAAGTACGGTGATAATGAATTGCTTGCGTTTTATGAACGGGATACAATGGATCTTGTAGTAAAAGGGGCAGGGTATGAAACTGGTGATATAACAGAAAACAATGCAGTAAAAATGTGGGCCGAAATTGAAAATGATGGAACCCAGCCTGTTAAAAATGTTCTTATTCAGGTACAAGATGCGGATGGAACGGTGCTGTATAGTTGCGAGAAGAATTATTATTTACCGGAGGGAGATACAGGTATCCTTGAATGGAAGAGTGATTTAGCGGTAAGGGATAAGGATATGAGATACACGGTATCGGTGGAACCGTTAGGACGGGAGGATGATAGGAAAGACAATAATCATTACGAAGTAGAAATACCGTGCAACGATCTTTCTATTAACGAAGCGGCTATAGAGAGAGATGGAGAAAAAAGAAAACTAAAAGCTTTAATAGAAAATAACGGCACGGGTACAGCTCATAATGTGGAACTTGAACTGTATGGAATCGGAGAGGAGGAGTCACTGCTTGAACAGAAAACTATAAGTAGTATTATTGGAAAGCAGGGATGGGAAAATGATATTGATATAAGTACATACAATTATTCAAAATATCGTCTGGCTGTAAAATGTGAAGATCAGGAGCGGTATTATTCCAATAACGAATATATTGTGGAAGAAAATAATGAAACAATACCATTAAAAATTATCTATAATGAATATAGCATTGATGACAGATTAACTGTGAGAAGCATATTAAAAAATAATTCTGAAACAGATAAAAAATTGTTGGTGAAAATTTCAATCTGCAATGATAAAATGGAGGTGATCGAGGAACAAGAACGTGAAATGATGATTGAAGCGAAGGGATCTTCCGAAATTAAAAAGAGATTCGAAAAAAGAGAGGACGGAATGATAATTATCCAGGTATATGATGAACAGGGGAAAAAGGAGGAAGTCGGCGGAGATTATTGTATCACGATTGAAAAATAATAAGGGGGGTTAAACTATGAAGAAGAAAAAACACAAGTTGTCGCTGGATAGTTTCCTAACACCGATTTTTGCATTGGTGATCATTTATGCCATTTTCTGGTTGTTGAGGGAGGGATTTTTTCCATCTCCTCAGACGGGAGAGGTATATCTTCTGATTATTGACCGGAATGGGAAGGCTTGTATCGGTGTTAACGGCCTGGAACTGGACCTGGAAAAAGGAAAATATCCGGAGGATCTGGTTGTGGGAGATGTGATTCGGTTTAAAGCACCGACCAGTGGTTCCCGTGCGGTTGAGATTATGGAGATTGTGAGAAAGGGAGAGTTTAAAGATCCGGAGATCAAGCGCCTTGGAACTTCAAGTGGGGACTGGCGGATCGGCAGTAGATACTTTAATACCTCGCTGGCACCGTTTGGGGCAGATCTTGAGATGGACGTGTTTGCGATGGAGGTAGATGGGCCAAGGCCGTATTTTGTTACGAATGTTTATCAGGGGCAGGAACTGCCGCTGAGAAGGCGTGGGTTTTACAGTAAATAAAACCGGAGTTATGGCTGGCGTCTCCGTTTCATTGTTAGAAAGCTGAAGATTACTGACCGGCTAGACGCCCCTCCGTCGCCCGTACTCCACAAGAGGCACATACTTGAGTTGCCTTTGTGGAGCAGGGGAAGACGGAGGGGCTTTTTCTGTATGGAGATAAGATGCTGTCCGGCTTGGAAAGTGGCGGGGCGGAGAATTGGAATTATTTGTCTCGCTTAGTCTTGTCTTTTTAAAAATACAATATATAATGACAATGTGTTGACAATAAACGAATATTTGGATATGCTATATTTAAAGGGAGGTGTTCAGTATGGCAACAACCAATTTAAATATTCGTACAAATAAGGCGATCAAAGATCAGGCAGAGGAAATCTTTAATGAGCTTGGTCTGAACATGACAACTGCTGTAAATATGTTTCTGAGAACCGTTATCCGTGAGCATGGTATTCCGTTTGAGTTAAAGCTGGAGGCGCCGAATGATACGACAGCCGCTGCCATTGAAGAGGGCAGAAAGTTAATGAATAGTCCGTCTGCTCCGAGATATTCCAGTATGGATGCGCTTAAGGATGCGCTGGACGTATGAAATATGATGTTCAGTTTACCAATCAGTTTAAAAAAGATCTGAAGCTTGCAAAAAAGCAGAATAAGAATCTTGATAAGCTGTTTGAGGTAATTGAGATTCTGGCGAATGGCGGTACGCTGGAAGCAAAATACAGAGATCATGATCTTACGGGTAACTATAAAGGCGTTCGTGAGTGTCATATCGAACTGGATTGGCTGCTCATTTATGAGATTCAGAACAATATTTTAGTGCTGATGCTCTACAGGCTTGGTGCACACTCAGAGCTATTCAAGAAGTAATTTCAGAAAACAGCATAACAATTCAAAAAGCATCTATCAGAAATGATAGCCCCTTTTCTTCAAAGTGAGTCGAAGTTAAGGCTGACGTCTCCGTGCCATTGTCAGAAGGCTGAGGGACTTTTGTTGTCCGGAAATAAGGCGCTGTCCGGTATGGGAAATGGAGCGGGGGCTGTGAAACAAAATACCAGTTCCGCCGTAGTTTGTTCCCGTCACAAAAATAAAAGTAATAGAAGATAGAAAACAAATATTGTATTGTATATAGAAATACAACGTGGTACGATTAGGAAAATCGGGAGGTGCATATTATGGCAGTGAAAACAGCAAATGTTACGGCACGTATTCAGCCGAAGATAAAGGAGCAGGCAGAGACAATTCTGGAAAGGCTTGGTATTCCGGTATCGGTGTTCATTGATATGACATACAGACAGGTTATTATGAGAGGCGGAGTGCCGTTTTCTCTGGATATTCCGGATAAGCTTGCGGCAAGAGATACCATAACAAGTGAAGAATTTGATACAATGATGCAGACTGGGTTGATGCAGGCTAAAATGGATGACTCGGTTTCCGTTGAGGAGGCTTTTGATCAGTTGAAAACGGAGCGGTAGGGTATGGATAAAGAATATGAAGTAAAAGTAACCAGGCAGGCGTTGGAGCAGATGAGAGAAATTATTCACTACATTTCGTATGATCTGATGGCGCCGTTGGCTGCTGAAAAATTGTTGTGAAGAACTTTTTAGTTTACTACTGGGTAGATGATGAACGAAATAAAGTTCAGGTAACAGCAGTGATTTACAGTAAGAGAGACCAGATAAAGCAGTTGATAAATATGGATATGGAGTAGATAAAATTACAGAAACTATCTGATTGATTATTTCAGACGCCCCTCTGTCGCCCGTACTCCACAAGAGGCACATACTTGAGTTGCCTTTGTGGAGCAGGGGCAGACGGAGGGGCTTTTTTCTGTTCGGAGATTGGAAGGAGAATAAAAGCCGATCCGGTTCTTCCGGTCGGTGTCTTGTCTTTGTTTCCGGCCATATATAGAATCCATAAAGAATCCCTGAATCGGTTGTCATTTCCCGTGGGGAACGATATAATAATATCATGTCGGCTCTTTGTCCGTTTTGGACGGGAGCCTGTATGAGTGATGCAGGAAGGGCGCGGCGAAAGGCGCGCGGAGAAGGAAAAACAGGATTCGAGGGAGGATCCTGAGAGGTGAAAGTGACGGGAAACGGGTATGAAGATTATTATTGTGGGTATTGGTAAAGTGGGGTATACGCTGGCGGAGCATCTGTCCAAGGAGGGAAACGATGTGGCGATCATCGACCGGTCCCAGGACGTGGTGGACCGGGCGGGAAATCATCTGGATCTGTTCTGTGTGAGGGGCAGCGGACTGTCCACCAGTGCGCTTCTGGAGGCCGGTGTGCGGGAGGCGGATCTGATCATTGCGACCACATCCAGCGATGAGATGAATATGTTATGCTGTCTGACGGCGAAACGTCTCGGTGCGAAGAATTCGGTGGCACGAATCCGCGACCCCGAGTATGCGCATGAGGTGACGGTGTTAAAGCAGGAGCTGGGGATCAGCATGGTCATCAACCCGGAGCTGGAGGCTGCCAATGAGATCGGAAGAGTGCTGCGCTTTCCCAATGCGATCAACGTGGAGACCTTTGCAGCGCGCAAGGTGGAGCTGGTGGCGTTCCGTGTCTGCGCCGGGGACAGGATCATCGGGAAAAAGCTGTCGGAGATCATGAGTGCAGTGAAGCTGCCGGTGCTGTTCGGAACGGCGGTGCGCGGCGAAGAGGTCATTATTCCGGATGGAACCTTTGTACCTCAGGACGGGGATCTTATGTATGTGGCAGGACGGCCCGCAGCTATCGCGGAATTCTTTAAATACGAAGGAAAATTCCAGAAGCAGGTCAAGAGCGCAACGATTATCGGCGGCGGCAGGATTGCCTACTATCTGGGACTCGGTATGAGCCGGCTGGGCATGAAGATCAAGATCATTGAGCAGGACTGGAGACGCTGCCAGGAACTGGACGAACTGCTTCCCGACTGTGCGATCATTCACGGCGACGGAACGGATGAGCAGGTACTGGAGGATGAGCATGTGGAAGCCTCCGGCGCAGTGGTGACTCTGACCGGCAGAGATGAGGAAAATCTGCTGACGGCTCTGTTTGCCACAAGACTTAAGGTACCGAAGGTTATCGCAAAGATCAACCGCGGAAACTATGAAAGTATCATAAAGAGCCTTGGGGTGGATTCCATCATCAGCCCGAAAAATATCACGGCGGCGCAGATCATCCGTTATGTCCGTGCGCTTCAGAATTCCATCGGAAGTAATGTGGAGACTCTTTACCGGATCGCCGACGGAAAAGCGGAGGCGCTGGAGTTTATTGTAAAAGAGGGAACGAAAAATCTGGGGAAACCGTTCCGTGAGGTGCACTTTAAGAAGCATTTCCTTGTGGCGGCCATTGCAAGAGGCGGCGAGATCCTGATTCCCGGCGGCAGTGACAGTATCCAGGTGGGCGATAACGTGATCGTGATCACAAGATCATCCAATGTCAATGATCTGAATGATATTTTTGAATAGGTGGTTTCCGGGCGGGAAATCGTCCCATAAACCGGACATCATAACAGGAGAGGTACAGTATCGTGAATTTTCCCCTTGTGTTTTATATGATCGGGAATGTCATGTGGTGCGAGGCGGCGCTCATGCTTCTGCCCATGCTCGTGTCGTTCCAGACCGGAGTGAATGACTGGAGTTATTTCCTCTATGCGATCATCCCGCTTGCGGTGCTCGGAAGAATGTTAAACTTCCGGAAGCCGAAGGTGAAGCGGATGCAGCCCAGGGAGGGGCTGGCGGCCGTGGCGCTTTGCTGGGTCGTGCTGGCGCTGTTCGGTGCCGTGCCGTTCTATGTAAGCGGCTATTTTAACAGCTTTGTGGACTGCTTTTTTGAAACCGTATCCGGATTTACGACCACCGGATCAACGATCCTTTCCAACGTGGAGGGATTACATAACGGCGGGCTCATGTTCTGGCGGAGCTTTACCCACTGGATCGGCGGGATGGGGGTGCTGGTTTTTGTCCTTACGTTTCTTTCCAACATGGACGGCTCCAATATCCAGCTTCTGCGTGCGGAGAGCCCCGGACCGACACCGGGAAAGGTGGTTCCGAAATTAAAGGAAACGGCCAGAATCCTGTATCTGATCTACTTCGGGATGACGGTGCTTCATGTGATCTGTCTGCTGTTTACGGGAATGCCCCTTTATGATTCCCTGATCCATTCCATGGGCAGTGCGGGAACCGGAGGCTTTTCCAATATGAACGCCAGTGTCGGCGCCTATAACAATCCGGCGGCGGAGTGGGTCATCGGGATCTTTATGATGTTATTCGGAGTGAACTTCAGCCTGTATTATCTGCTGCTGAAAAAGCAGTGGAAGGATGTCTGGAAAAACGGGGAGCTGCGGCTGTATCTGGCAATCATTCTGGGAACCGTGACCTGTATCACCCTGAATATTGCACGGGTTAATTATGCCGGATCCTGGCCGGATGCGATCCGTTCCGCGTTCTTCCAGGTGTCCTCGATCATGACGACCACCGGCTACAGCAGTACAGACTTCAATATATGGCCCACATTCAGTAAATCGATTCTTTTAATGCTCATGGTGGTCGGTGCCTGCGCCGGGTCGACCGGAGGCGGAATTAAGGTGAGCCGTCTTCTGGTTCTGTTTAAATCCATCAAGCAGGAGTTTACGAGACTGATCCAGCCCCGGAAGGTTCATGCAGCGCGGATGGACGGACGGATCCTTGAGGACGGGATCATCAAGGGTATCTTGATTTTTTTTGCGGCCTATATTATTATTGCCATAACGGCCATGCTGGTGGTCTCGCTGGACGGCTATGACATGGAGACGACGATCTCCTCCGTTCTGGCGGCGCTTGGCAACATCGGGCCCGGTCTGGGTGCTGTGGGACCCATGGGAAACTTTGCCGGCTATTCGGCATTCTCGAAGCTGGTGCTGTCGTTCTGTATGCTGGCAGGACGGCTGGAGCTGTTCCCCATGCTGATCTTATTCGTTCCCTCCACCTGGCGGAAAAACGCTTAGACAGGAGAAAACTATGTTTGTAATTGCCGGCCTTGGAAATCCCGGAAAGGAATATGCGGGAACGAGGCATAATGTGGGCTTTGGCGCCCTGGACGAGCTGGCGGATAAATACCGGATCAGCGTGGACACGGGAAAGCACAAGGCTCTGATTGGAAAAGGGATCATCGAGGGAGAAAAGGTGATCCTGGTCAAGCCGCTGACCTATATGAATTTAAGCGGTGACAGTCTGAGAGAGGTGCTGGATTATTATAAGCTGCCTCCGGAGAGACTTTTAGTAATCTATGATGATATTAACCTGGATGTAGGACAGCTCAGGATCCGTGAAAAAGGCAGTGCCGGCGGTCATAACGGCATGAAGAGCATTATCGCGCGGGTAGGGAGTGATGCGTTTCCCAGGATCCGGGTCGGAGTCGGCGCAAAGCCGCCCAGAATGGATCTGGCGGACTATGTGCTGGGGCATTTTTCCGGAGAGGAGCTTCCGATGATCCGGGAAGGACTGGAACAGGCTGCAGATGCTGCGGCCATGATCGTGAGCGGGGAGATGGCTGCGGCCATGAACCGGTTTAATATGAAGAAACAGAGGTGATGGAATGGCCGGTTCATTTTATGATCCGCTGCCGGAGCTTTCGGAATACGCAGATACCAAGGAGGACCTTTGCAAAGGCAGAGGTCCTGTTTCTGTAAGTGGCGGTACAGATACCCAGAAGGCCCATGAGATGGCCATGCTGGGAAAGGATTATCCCTTAAAGCTGGTGGTGACCTACAGCGACACCAGGGCACAGGAGCTTTATGACGATTACCGGTATTTTGATCCGGAGGTTTATCTGTACCCTGCCCGCGACCTCTTATTTTACAGTGCTGATATTCAGGGGAGCCTGTTGACAGGAAAGAGGCTCCGTGTACTGAAAACACTCCTGGAAACAGGGCACGGAACGGTCATCACCACGGTTGATGCCTGCATGGACCATCTCATGACGCCGGAGGATCTGAGAGCGGGCGTTTTGGAGCTTCAGGAGGGCGGAGAGCTGGATCTGGATCAGCTGAAGGAAACACTGGTGTTTATGGGATACGAGCGCAGCGGCCAGGTAGAGCAGGGCGGACAGTTTTGCATCCGGGGCGGGATCCTGGATCTTTATCCGCTGACGGAGGAAAATCCGGTACGTATCGAGCTGTGGGGGGATGAGATCGATTCGATCCGGTCCTTTGATGCCGAGAGCCAGCGGTCGATCGAACGGCTGGAAAGCCTGAAGGTCTATCCGGCGAGGGAGCTGGTGCTGACAAAGGCGCGGCTGGAGCATGGGATCGGGGCATTAAAAAAAGAACTGGAACAATATAAAAAGAAGCTTCTTTCCGGGGAAAAGCGGGAGGAGGCCCATCGGGTCGGCACCATTGTAAACGAGATGTGCGAAGGGCTTTCCGAGGGCTGCTTTCTTGGGGCACTGGAGGGCTGTATCCGGTATTTCTGTGAGGCTACGGTGTCCTTCCTGGATTATTTCGGAGCCGATGCGCCGGTATTTCTGGATGAGCCGGCCAGGATCCTGGAGCGGGCGGATGCCCTGGAGGCTGAGTTTCGGGAGAGTATGGGACAACGGCTGGAAAAGGGCTATCTTCTTCCCGGACAGACAGATCTTCTTTATTCGTCCTCTTCTGTGGCGGCGGCCATGGAACGGCCGAGAACCGTGGCCTTTTCGATCCTCGAGCAGCGGGCCTTTCCGGTGAAAAGACGCGGCTTCATGACGGTGAAAAACGGAAATTCCTATCATAACGGCTTTGAGCTGCTGGTGGGAGATTTAAAGCGCTGGAAGAAAGAGGGATGGCGGGTAGCGCTCCTCTGCGCTTCAAAAACAAGGGGCATGCGGCTGGCACAGGATCTGAGGGAGCAGTATGATCTGCGTGCCTATTACAGCGAGGAGCAGGACAAACAGATCCTTCCGGGGGAGATCTGCGTCCTTTACGGAAATCTCCACCGGGGCTTTGAATATCCGCTGATCCGGTTTGTGGTGATCCCGGAGAGCGATATGTTCGGCGGCGGAAAGAAGAAAAGGAGGAAGAAAACTTCCTATGAGGGCAAGAAGATCCAGAGCTTTTCCGAGCTTTCCGTGGGTGATTACGTGGTTCACGAAAATCATGGACTTGGCATTTACCGTGGGATCGAAAAGATCGAGGTGGATAAGATCGTCAAGGATTATATAAAAATCGAATATGCGGGGAACGGCTGTCTGTATCTGCCGGTCACCCAGATGGAGCTGGTTCAGAAATACGCCGGAGCCGGGGCGAAAACGCCGAAGCTTAATAAGTTAGGCGGCCAGGAATGGGGAAAGACCAAGTCCAGAGTTAAGGGCGCGGTCAAGAACATCGCAAAGGATCTGGTGGCCCTTTATGCGGCAAGACAGCAGACGGACGGCTTTCAGTACGGCCCCGATACCGTATGGCAGCGGGAGTTCGAGGAGCTGTTCCCCTACGAGGAGACGGAGGATCAGGAGGCAGCCATCGAAGCCACCAAGCGGGATATGGAGAGCACGAGGATCATGGACCGGCTGGTCTGCGGTGATGTGGGCTACGGAAAGACGGAGATCGCGATCCGGGCAGCGTTTAAGGCCGTCCAGGAAAGCAAACAGGTGGTTTATCTTGTCCCGACGACGATCCTGGCGCAGCAGCATTACAATACCTTTGTCCAGCGCATGATGAATTTCCCGGTACGGATTGAGCTGCTATCCAGGTTCCGCACGGCGGCAGAGCAGAAAAAGACCATTGAGGATCTGAAAAAGGGACTGGTGGACATCGTTATCGGAACTCACCGGGTACTGTCTGAGGATGTGAAATTCAAGGATCTGGGGCTTCTCATTATCGATGAGGAGCAGCGGTTCGGTGTGGCTCATAAGGAGAAGATCAAGAAGCTGCGGGAAAACGTGGATGTGCTGACACTGACGGCAACCCCCATTCCCCGGACGCTTCACATGAGTCTGGTAGGGATCCGAGATATGAGCGTTCTGGAGGAGGCGCCCATGGACCGCGTGCCGATCCAGACGTATGTGATGGAATACAACGAGGAAATGGTCCGTGAGGCCATTGAGCGGGAGCGTGCCCGCGGCGGTCAGGTTTATTATGTCTATAACCGGGTGAAGGATATTGAGGATATCACCGGGCGGATCGCGGCTCTTGTGCCGGATGCCCATGTGGTTTATGCCCACGGACAGATGAGCGAGCGTCAGCTGGAAAAGATCATGATGGATTTCATTGACGGGGAGATCGATGTCCTGGTGTCCACTACGATCATCGAGACCGGTCTGGATATTTCCAATGTAAACACCATTATTATCCATGATGCGGACCGGTTCGGTCTTTCTCAGCTTTACCAGCTTCGCGGACGTGTGGGACGTTCCAACCGGACAGCGTATGCGTTCCTTATGTACCGCCGCAACAAGCTGTTGAAGGAGGAAGCGGAAAAGCGGCTGGCAGCGATCCGGGAATTTACAGAGCTTGGCTCCGGGATCAAGATCGCCATGCGGGATCTGGAGATCCGCGGCGCGGGGAATCTTCTTGGTGCGGAGCAGCATGGCCACATGGAGGCTATCGGTTATGACCTGTACTGCAAGCTGTTGAATCAGGCCGTGAGAGCTTTAAAGGGCGGAGAAGAGAAGGTGGAGTTTGAGACAGTTATCGACTTCAATATTGATGCCTATATTCCACCCTCTTACATGAAGAATGAGGTGCAGAAGCTGGAAATCTACAAGCGGATTTCGGCGGTTGAGACAGAAGAGGAAGCCATGGACATGACGGATGAGCTGACTGACCGGTTCGGAGATCCGCCCCGCGCCGTGGAAAATCTGCTGGAGATCGCGCTTCTGAAGGCGGCGGCGCACAGGGTTTATGTGACGGAGATTTCCGGAAACCGCCAGGAGGTCAGGATTTCGTTCTATGAACAGGCGCCGTTTAACGTGGAAAAGCTTCCGGAGCTTCTGAAGGCTTACAGCGGAGCGCTGCGGCCGGCCAGCACAAATCCTCCGGTTTTTGTCCTGCAGGACCGGAAGAAAGAGAACAAAGAGCCGAGGCAGATGCTGGAAAAGGTGAAGATCCTGTTAAATACCATAAAAGAGCTGCTGCTTTCATAAAAGAGTTGCCGTTTTCAGGGTTTCGTATTATAATGAAAACTGATTGTGCAGGCATTCTGTTCATGAAACGAATGGGCAGGATCAGGGCATCGAAAAAACGGAAAACGTTTATGAGCGGCACATGACGACAGGGAATACTAGGAGGATTCAGATTATGAACAGATTAAAGAGAGGGCTGGCAATCGCGCTGGCGGCAGTCACAGTACTGGGAGCAGCCGGCTGCGGAAGCAAGAAGATCTCTTTCGATGATTATGCCACAACCGTTGTTGCAACGCTGGGAGACACCAATATTTATCTTGATGAAGCCAATTTTCAGGCGCGGCTGAGCCAGTACAGCAGTGAGATGTATTATTCCTTAAACGGATACAGCATCGATGAAATGTGGGAAAAAGACCTGGGAAGCAGCATGGGAATGGAAAGTGGAACGACTCTGGCGGCCTATACCAAGCAGAATATCATGCGCGGAATCGGCCAGACCTATATCTTAAAGGCAAAGGCTGAGGAGCTGGGGCTGACGCTGGACGAGGACGAACAGAAGAAGGTTGATGCTGCTGTAGCCGATATTATGGGTCAGCTCGACGGAAGCGAAGAATTAAAAGCAGCTGTCGGCAACATCAGCGAGGATCGAATCAAGGAGTTTGTGACAAACAATGCTCTTGCCATGAAGGCTTATGAATATGCGGTAAAGGATGTAGATACCGAGGTAAGTGACGAGGAAGCTGCTCAGCGTACCATCAGCTATATCCGGGTGACCGATGGCGATGACGCCGATGCGGCAAAGACCCTGGCTGAAGAGCTTCAGGCTAAGGTAGAGGCCGGAGAGGATATGAGTACCCTGGCCGATCAGTATGATAACTGTACCTTTGTTACCAATACCTATGGTGAGGGAGACTTCGATAACACAGTCGGTAATTATGGGATGGAGTTGAAGACCGGCGAGATCGGAAGCGTATACGAGGAAGGCTATGGCTGGTATGTAGTTCGCTGTGATACCGATTTTGATGAAGAAGCGACAGAGAAGGAAAAGCCTACCATCGTTGAGAAAAGAAAGACAGAGCAGTTCCAGACAACCTACAAGGAATGGGCTGCGGCTCTTCCCGAATTTAAGGTGAAAGAAAAAGTCTGGGATGTGATCAATTTCGACAAGTCCCTGTATGTTGTGGAAACTACCGCAGCAGACGAGACCTCCGCAGCGGAAACAAATGCAGAAACCTCCGCAGCCGGGACTCAGGCAGAGGAAACCTCTGCAGCTGAGACAGCAGGGAATTAGGGAACAGGTGAAGAAATGAAAAGAGGGAGCGGTTGATTCCGGGCGCTGATTTTCGCGCCTTGACACGCTCCCTCTTTTATGATATTACGTCCTGTGAAACAAAACAACTGATCAGGAAAATGAAGAAGTATCCTGAGACGAGACAATCGGATATGGAGGTACGGAGAATGGAAACGGTTTTGCTGTATGTGATGTTTGCAGTCGGCGTGGTCCTGATCGTAAAGGGCGGTGACTGGTTTGTGGATGGCGCGGTATGGGTCGCAGAGGTGACGGGAATCCCGAAATTTATTATCGGAGCCACCATTGTGAGCCTGGCAACAACGCTGCCGGAGATCATGGTTTCCACTATGGCAGCGGTGGAGGGACATCAGATCCTGGTATCCGGTGTGGGAAATTATCTGGCGGTCTCGCAGGGTAAGGTCGGCATGGCCATCGGAAACGGCATCGGATCGGTGATCTGCAACACGGCGCTGATCATGTCCATCAGTATTATTTTCGTGAAGATGACAGTCAAACGAAGGGAATTTACACCGAAAGCGATCTGCCTCCTTGCGGCCGTTGTGGTGCTGTTTATATGCAGTGCGGGCGGTTTTCTTTCTATCGGCGGTGCGGTCTGTCTTCTGGTGGTATTCGCGCTGTTCATCTTTGAAAATATCCGGTCTGCGAAGGGAGAAAAGACGGCGGCAGAGGCTGAGCAGGAAAAGCCGGATAAGGAAACGACAGGAAAGCATATCGCCATGATCGTTCTTGGCGTAGTCTGTGTTGTTCTCGGTTCCAGGCTCCTGGTGAATTACGGAAGTGAAATTGCACGGAGCTGGGGTGTTTCGGAAGCCGTGATCGGCGTGACGATGATCGCCATCGGAACCTCTCTCCCGGAGCTGGTTACCGCGGTTACGGCAGTTGTAAAAAAGCAGTCTTCCATGTCGGTCGGAAATGTCATCGGTGCAAATATCATCGACACCACGCTGATCCCGGCAATCTGTGCGTTTGTTTACGGCGGAAAGCTTCCGGTTTCGGCCCAGAATCTTTATCTGGATTTCCCGGTCGCCATTCTGGTCGCGCTGATCGCATCGGTGCCGACGATCATCACAAAGAAATTTCATAAATGGCAGGGCATTGTGATGCTTGTGCTGTATCTGGCATATCTGGTGATCGTAAGTACGAAGCTTACCTGGTATCTGGCACTCTGGGGCATTGCATAGAAAGGCAGGGAAGCGGGGAAATCTTAGAGTAAAATATAGTTGGCAAGTAAAGTATAGGTTGAATAACTGCCCGCCGCATTCTCGTTACTTTAGTGATGAGTTAGGCGGGCAAATTTTTGCCAAGTTATCGAACTGATGTTTACGCCCTGGCTAACATATGGTATAATCGAAACATGGAAAAAGATATATTTACTATCGAAGAAAACACACTTTCATATGGTAGAGGCTATGTGTACTCATTGCAGTATCATCTTATCTGGTGTACAAAGTACCGGAAAAAGGTTCTGGTAGATGGATTAGATGTGGAATGTAAGAAGATGCTGCAGGCGCTGGCGGAGGAATACCGTTTTCAGATTCTGGCCATGGAGGTTATGCCGGATCACATTCATTTGCTGGTGAATTGTAAGCCGCAGTTTTTTATTTCCGACATGATCAAGATTATGAAAGGAAATCTGGCAAGGAAGCTGTTTCTTTCCCATCCGGAATTAAAGAAGCAGCTGTGGGGCGGTCATTTATGGAACCCCTCCTACTGTGCGGTGACGGTCAGTGACAGGAGCCGGGAGCAGATTTTAACCTATATCGAAGGCCAGAAAGAAAAAGAGAAAACGAAGAGTTCCTACAACGGAGAATGAGGTCTTGTATGCAGGTGACATCCAGCTATGGTGTAGAAATCAGAAAACAGAATATTCCCATTCGCTATACGCTGCGCATTTACCGCTCTGCAGTCAGTTATCTGATTCAGGTATATACAGAAGCCTGGGGTGAACTTTCCGAAATTTCGAATGCAAGGAAACGGTTTAATGAGGCAGAGCATCTGGTTCACGGGACAAAGAAGAATCAGGCCCGGTATGATTTTGACCTGCATTTTCCAAAACTTCCGTCCTATCTGAGGCGTTCTGCGATTCAGCATGCACTGGGAAGCGTAGCTTCCTATGAAACACGGCTGAAATTGTGGGAAAATGGAAAACTGACCGGGAAACCGAAGCTTACACAGGAAAACCATGCCATGCCCGTATTTTACCGGGATGTGATGTACAGAGAAGCAGGAGAGACAGAGGATGTAGCGTGTCTGAAGCTGTATGATGGTCATGACTGGAAATGGTTCCGGGTCAGACTGCTGCACACGGATATGGAATACCTTAGAAAGCACTGGGCAGGGGAAAAAGCGTCCGCGCCCACTCTGGAGAAACGGCATCACAAATATTTTCTGCGGTTTTCTTATACAGAAGAGAAAAACCTGTCTAAAACGGCTGTAAAAGCTCAGACCATCTGCAGTGTGGATCTGGGAATCAATACGGATGCGGTCTGTACGATCATGCGGGCAGACGGAACTGTCCTGGGACGAAGGTTTATAAGCTTCCCCAGTGATAAAGACCGGCTTTACCGGGTGCTTGGCAGAATCCGCAGATTTCAGAGACAGCATGGAGCCGGACAGACTCATAACCGCTGGGCATACGCAAAGCGGCTGAATATGGAATTGTCCCGGAACGTATCCGGTGCCATTACGGCCTATGCCCGGGAACAGCAGGCAGATGTGATTGTCTTTGAGTATCTGGAAATGCAGGGAAAGAAAACAGGAAGTATGAAACAAAGACTTCATATGTGGAGAAAACGGGATATCCAGAAGCTGTGTGAGCACCAGGCTCACAGGAGCGGAATCCGTGTATCCAGAGTCAACGCCCGCAATACCAGCAGGCAGGCTTTTGACGGAAGCGGGATAGTGGCACGAAACCCGGAGAACCACAGCCTGTGTACCTTTACAACAGGAAAACAATACAACTGCGACTTGTCAGCAGCCTATAATATCGGAGCGAGATATTTTATACGGGAGCTTATAAAACCCTTGCCGGAGACGGAAAGGTCTTCACTGGAGGCAAAAGTACCTGCAGTGAAGCGTAGAACTTCATGTGTTTATGCAGACCTGCGGCTGCTCAGCCAGGAACTGGGAAGCCGTTATACAGCATAGATACAGGCAGATATGCAGCGGACTACCTGGGATGTGGAAACTGGCCGAAAACGGCCGGGATATGTGCGTAACCCGTACAGCTTCTAAGTCACAGGCGTATCCGCCGATATAGAGTCTTGCCGCTTAAAGCGGCTGAGAAGCACGTGACTTTAGTCATGTGAGGTTCACCTGTTCCCCATGCAGATCATTGGAATTTTCGGAAGTGAGAGCGCTCTGTATAATCAGTTTGCGGTAATGACCTTCCGGATTTATATGTGTACGATTATTTTCTGCTGTGTACAGAAAGCTACCAGCGTATTCCTTCAGGCAATCGGGCGTCCTGTATGGCACGGTCTTTCCGGGGAAAAATAAAAGAAGGCAGAGCGGCGGAACAGCTTGACAGTATGGCTTAAATGTCCATAATGAAAATGGAAATCGTTCCTGCTTTGCAGCGCAGATGCAGAACGGACTTGGAATGAGATTTTAAACACATAATTCTTCCTGTTTTTCACATACTACCCATACAACACAAATTATGGAAAGTATGTAAGAAGCAGGAGGAATTTTTTTATGAAGGCAACGGGGATTGTCCGCCGGATCGATGATCTGGGACGGGTCGTGATACCGAAGGAGATCCGGAGAACCCTGCGGCTCCGTGAGGGAACGCCGCTGGAAATTTACACAGACCATGAGGGTGAGATCATCTTGAAGAAGTATTCGCCCATGGCGGAGCTTGGAAGCTTTGCGAAGCAGTATGCGGAGGTGCTGGCGGCGGCGACGGGGCTGGCAGTCTGTGTGACGGACCGGGATATGGTACTGGCGGCAGCGGGCGGCATGAAGCGGGAGCTGCTCCAGAAGGAGATCAGCAAGGCGCTGGAGCAGATGATCCTGTCGCGGAAAAATATTCTGATAAACCGGGCAGGCGGGGCGATGATCCCTGTGACGGCAGAGGATAACGGTGAATACACCGGACAGGCAGCAGCTGTGATCCTCTGTGAGGGAGATGCCATCGGGGCGGTGGTGCTTCTGAACCGTGATCCGGCAGTGAAGATCGGTGCGGAGGAGCAGAAGCTGGCAGTGATCGCAGCCGGATTTCTTGGAAAACAGATGGAAAGTTAAGGAAAGCTGTGGTATGCTTGTGGGCAGGAGGATAAGACGATGGAATTAAAGGACAAGTATACCTTTTCGGAACTGAGGGAGATCATTGCAAAGCTCCGGTCGGAGCATGGCTGCCCCTGGGACCGGAAGCAGACCCATGAATCCCTGAAAAAATGTCTGACGGATGAATGCGATGAGGTGATTGCGGCGATCGACAATCAGGATACAGAAAATCTCTGCGAGGAGCTGGGAGATATTCTTCTCCAGGTCATGCTCCACAGCCGGATTGCAGAGGAAAACGGGGAGTTCACCGTGGAGGACGTGATCGGTGTGCTGTGCAGAAAAATGATCCGGCGCCACCCGCATGTGTTCGGCGATGAGGCATGTCAGACTCCGGAGGAAAGCCTCGAGCTCTGGAATGAGATCAAGCGCCAGGAAAAGGAAGCACGGAAAAACGGGATCCGTCTGTAAGCAAACCGGCGGAAAATCCCGGGAAACAGGGAATTTTCTTGACAAACAGGCGCAGGCAGTTTATAAATAATAGAGCAAGAACAAACGATGTATCATGACCTTAGGAGGAATAAACATTATGAACAAGACTGAGTTAATCGCAGCCGTTGCTGAGAAGGCTGAATTATCCAAAAAAGATGCGGAAAAGGCAGTAAAGGCTCTGACTGATACAGTAGCAGAAGCGTTAAAGGCAGGAGATAAGGTTCAGCTCGTAGGCTTCGGTACCTTTGAAGTTTCCGAGAGAGCAGCAAGAGAGGGAAGAAACCCCAGAAGCGGTGAGACCATGACCATTGCTGCTTCCAAAATGCCCAAGTTCAAGGCTGGAAAAGCACTGAAGGATCTGGTAAACGCATAAATCCTGAATGGATTGTGAGAGTTATGGGATTATGGAGCTGCCGCAGAGTCTGCGGCAGTTTTTCTTATGATACGGGAGAAAGAACATGAGACTGGATAAATTTTTAAAGGTGTCGCGGATCATCAAGCGGCGCACAGTGGCAAATGAGGCATGTGACGGCGGAAGAGTCCTGGTCAATGACAAACCGGCCAAGGCGTCCTTAAACGTAAAGGTCGGTGATGTGATCGAGGTACAGTTCGGAAACCGTTCCGTAAAGGCGGAGGTGCTGAAGGTACAGGAAAGCACAAAGAAAGAGGATGCCGGAGAAATGTTTCGTTATCTGTAAAACGGCGGAATCACAGGCTCAGGGGCGGGACAGCTGCCCGGCATTGTGCAGCGGACAGTCAGAACGTGCTCTTCGGTCATAGGCTTCGTGTTTTTCGCATAGAATGCTATGGAATATGCGGAAGGGAGCGGTAAGATGGAAGAGCAGAAACAGAAGTCCATGAAGCCTCACAAGGTAATGCTGGACCGGCGCGCTATGGCGATGATCAGCGGCGTGACGGAGGTGGTCTCCTTTGATGAAAAAGAGATCGTTCTGGAGACAAGCCAGGGAACACTGACCGTGAAGGGTGACGATCTGAAGGTGAACCGGCTGACGGTGGAGCAGGGCGAGGTGGATATCGGCGGCCGGGTGGACAGCTTCTCCTATGCCCAGATCCGGGAGCGGAGAGGGCAGGGAGAGTCGTTCTTCTCCCGCCTGTTCGGGTAAGTGGTGAGCAGCATGATCAGAGACGAGGGGAGCCTCCTGCTTCGGTCGGTGCTCTGGGGCATCGGTCTGGCGGCCCTGTATGACGTGCTTCGGATCCTGCGGGGTGTGATCCGTCACAGGCAGGGAGTACGCTCGCTTGAGGATCTGGTGTACTGGTGTTTTACGGCGTGTTCCCTGTTCTGGCTTTTATTTTCCGGCAATAACGGAACGGTACGGTGGTATATTCTGGCCGGTGCCGGAGCAGGTGCATGGCTGTATCATATCACGCTGAGTCCGCTTTTCGTCCGGTTTTTCAGATGGCTGCTGGGGCGGATTCTGAGAATCCTGATATTTCCGGTAAAAAAGGGGCTTCATCTCTTGAAAAACGCAGGGAAAACCCTTAAAATAAAGGCAGAGAGAAACAACATCATGGACCGGGGCAGAAAGGTCGGGAACGAAAGGACGCGTAATGGCAGGAAGAAACAGAAAAAGACGATATAAAAAGCAGAGCAAGGCTGTGCTCTTCGGAATCCTGTTTGTAACAGCGCTCCTTTGCGGAAGCCTCATCCTGACAACGAATAAGCTGAAAAAAACCGACAGCGGATATTCGGACCGGGCGGCGGCGCTTCAGAAGCAGATCGAAGAAGCCCAGAAGGAATCAGAATCTCTGGAGGAAGAAGAGATTTATATTCAGACAAAGAAGTATGTGGAGGATGTGGCAAGAAGCAGGCTGGGACTTGTAAAGCCCGGAGAGACCTATTTAAAGCCGAACAGTGAGGAATAGGGCTTGCAATCCTTCTGAAAATGCGTTAAAATAAAACACGAAAACGGGGAGCTCAGAGAGATGGGCTGAGAGTAGACTTAAAGAGTCTTGACCTGAAACCTGATTTGGATAATGCCAACGTAGGGAAATACAAGTCATTGATGGACTGTATGCGCTTTGGCATGCAGTCCTTTTTGTATGATGGAAATTCGAAATTCCGATCAATTTCCGGATATACAGGGTACCTTGTTTTCTGTGAACTGGGGGCACCACTTTTCACAACACAAAAAGGCGCCGGAGCATACTGATCTTGTGGTATATCCCGGCGGAATATGGAAGTATATGGAAACGTCTGCGGATATCCGCGGACGTTTTTTCAGTTTCACAGGACGCACCTTCCTGTGAAGCTAAAACAGCAGATAAAACAGCAGGAAGGAGAACACGTATGGCAGTGATTAACGGAGAGACCGTCCAGACGGCAGGAAAGACGCTGCTGGAATACCTGGAGGAAGCCGGGTATGAGAGCAGCCGGGTCGTGGTGGAGCGGAATCTGGAGATCGTGCCCCAGGATCAGCTGGGAGCGGTTATGATACAGGACGATGATGCAATCGAAGTCCTCCGGTTTGTGGGAGGAGGCTGAAGCATGGGAGTATTACAGGAGAACGGGACACAGCCACAGGCATCGATCCGCGAGACTATGCGGGCGAGGATTTCCAGAGAGGAGCTGGATCAGGCCTTTGATGCCAGATTTCCCAGGGATATGCAGGAGAAGCTGCGGGGCGCCCGTGTGGCGGTAGCCGGTCTTGGCGGACTCGGCTCCAACATTGCGGTCATGCTGGCCAGAAGCGGGATCGGAAAGCTTCTTCTGGTGGATTTTGATACAGTCGATGTGACAAATCTGAACCGACAGATGTACTTGATCCCCCAGCTTGGGAAGCCAAAGGCGGAGGCACTTCCGGAGATCCTGAACCAGATCAACCCGTATATTGAGTATGAGTCGGTCTGCGTCCGTGTGACACCGGAAAACGTGAAGGAGCTGTTCGGGACATATGCCATTGTCTGTGAAGCTTTTGATAAGCCGGATCAGAAGGCTATGCTGGTGCGGGAGCTTCTGTCCCAGTGTCCGGAAACCACAGTCGTATCGGGAAATGGCATGGCAGGCTGTGGTGATGTCAACGAGATCCGGACTGCACAGGTCATGAGGCGGCTGTATGTATGCGGCGACCGGAAAACGGATGTGGGAAACGGAACAGGGCTTATGGCACCGCGGGTGGCAGCATGTGCGGCCCATCAGGCTAATAAGGTGATCCAGCTTCTGATGGAAGCATAAAAGTACGATAAAGAAAAGGAGACGATATCATGGAAGATAAGTTTATGCTTGGAGGAAAAGAGTTTCACAGCCGGTTTATTTTAGGCTCCGGAAAATACAATATGAATCTGATCAAGGCTGCCGTGGAGCAGGGCGGGGCAGAGATCATCACCCTGGCACTGCGCCGTGCCAATACCCAGGAGAGTGAAAATATCCTGGATTATATTCCCAAGGGCGTTACACTGCTGCCCAACACCTCCGGCGCCCGCAATGCCGAGGAGGCAGTCCGGATCGCACGGCTCAGCCGCGCCATGGGCTGCGGGGATTTCGTGAAGGTGGAGATCATGCGCGATGCCAAGTATCTGTTCCCGGATAATCAGGAGACCGTGAAGGCAACGGAAATCCTGGCGAAGGAGGGCTTTGTGGTTCTGCCGTACATGAATCCCGATCTCAACGTGGCAAGAGATCTCCAGAGCGCCGGTGCGGCTGCGGTCATGCCGCTGGCAGCACCTATCGGAAGCAACAAGGGACTGGCAACTAAGGCGATGATCCAGATACTGATCGATGAGATCGATCTTCCCATCATTGTGGACGCCGGAATCGGCAAGCCGTCCCAGGCCTGCGAAGCCATGGAAATGGGTGCGGCCGCGATCATGGCAAACACGGCCATCGCCACAGCGGGAAATGTTCCCGAAATGGCTTCTGCCTTCAGACTTGCGATCGAGGCAGGACGGAAGGCTTATCTGACCGGAATGGGCCGGGTGCTGGCAAGAGGCGGAAGCGCATCGGATCCACTGACCGGATTTTTACATTAAGAGTAACGATCCGGAGCAAAACGGAACCGAACCGGGCGCGGAATCGTTCCCGTCAAATGAAAAAATCAAGGTACAGACAGAAACAGGAGAATGAACATGAACGAGGAGAATCAGGTTTATTTTATTGACAGTGATGAACTGCCGCCGGCAGCACTGGAGCGGAAGCACCGTCTGGAGCAGGATCCGACCTTCCGGACGGATCACATGAAGTACATGGATGGAATGCAGGTCATCAGGTCAGATATTAAGGATAAGGTGCTGGAGGCCATGAAGGCGTATGATTATGATGCGTACACAGCCCTTGATGTGGAGCGGGCGCTTTCGGCGGAGAGCTGTTCCATCGAGGATTTCAAGGCCCTTCTGTCACCGGCGGCGGCTCCGTATCTGGAGCAGATGGCAAGAAAGGCGGAGAAGATCACGAAGAATCATTTCGGTAATACGGTCTATATTTTCACGCCTCTTTATATTGCCAATTACTGTCAGAATTACTGCGTATACTGCGGCTTCAACTGCTATAATAAAATCCGCCGCAAGAAGCTCACCATGGAAGAGGTGGAGCATGAAATGCAGGTGATCGCAAAAACCGGCATGGAGGAGATCCTGATCCTGACCGGCGAGAGCCGTGCTTATTCCGATGTGAAATACATCGGCGAGGCGGTGAAGATCGCGCGCAAATATTTTCGGAACATCGGAATCGAGATTTATCCGGTCAATGTGGACGAATACCGGTATCTTCATGAATGCGGTGTGGATTATGTGACCGTATTCCAGGAGACCTACAATACGGAAAAGTATGAAACGCTTCATCTTATGGGGCATAAGCGGGTATGGCCGTATCGGTTTGATGCCCAGGAGCGGGCACTGATGGGCGGCATGCGCGGCGCCGGATTTTCTGCCCTTCTGGGACTGGATGATTTCCGGAAGGATGCGCTTGCGACAGCCCTTCATGTGTATTACCTGAACCGGAAATATCCCCATGCGGAGCTTTCCTTGAGTTGTCCGAGACTTCGTCCCATCGTCAACAACGACAAGATCAATCCACGCGATGTGGGTGAAAAGGAGCTGTGCCAGGTGCTTTGCGCTTACCGGATTTTCCTGCCCTTTGCCGGGATCACTGTTTCCAGCCGGGAGAGTGAAGCGTTCCGAAACGGCATTACGAAGATCTGTGCCACAAAGGTTTCGGCCGGTGTTTCCACCGGGATCGGGGATCATGAGGAGAAATACGAGGGTAAGGAGGACGCCGATGTGGGTGATGAGCAGTTCGAGATCAACGACGGCCGTTCCTTTGAGAAAATGTATCAGGATATGGAGCAGGGCGGGCTTCAGCCGGTTCTGAATGATTATATTTATGTGTAGTTATGAGCATACCATCGTTATCACAAACCGGGCGCTGGTAAAGGGAGATTTCCTTGAACAGATTGAACGGGTGCTCCGCCTGCAGCCCCATGGACTGATCCTGCGGGAAAAGGACCTTTCGGACGCGGCATATACGGCACTGGCGAAGAAGGTTCTGGCGCTTTGCCGGAAGGAGGAGGTGCTTTGCTTCCTTCATTCCAGAATACCGTCTGCAAAAGAGCTGAACTGCCGGAATCTTCATCTTTCCGTTCCGGCGCTGGATGCCATGATGCCTGAGGAGCGCAGGCAGCTTCGGGAGGAGTTTGACCGGATCAGCGTGTCCTGCCACAGCATGGAGGATATGCAGTTTGCCGTGGAATGCGGCGCATCTCAGATCGTGCTCGGAACCATTTTTGAGACGGACTGCAAAAAGGGCCTGAAAGGGAGCGGAACCGGCTTCGTCCGCGAAATCTGCCGGGTCTGCCCCGTGCCGGTCTACGCCATCGGCGGCATCACTCCGGAGCGGCTTCCTGAGGTCATGGAAGCAGGAGCCGCCGGCGGGTGCATGATGTCCGGATTTATGAAACTGTAGCAGAGCGCCGTGCGGGTGGAGGCGAGCTTGTATGTTTCTCGATCGGCGCCCCTGCAGTGCGAAAAAACGCGAAAATTTCTCCTGTCCCGCCGCCACCGTTCGACAGCCTTTCCGTTTTCAACCGGCTATAATAGTCTCTCAGGGAGGTATGGGAATGAAGAGAGAGACATGGCTCCGGGCGGGGATGGCCATTGCGCTCGGACTGTTTTTGACGGCAGTGCTGGAAAAGGGCGGGACGGCGGCGGCTCTTGTGCGGACAGGCTTTTATTTCAGCATTTTATATACCGGGTATCGGTTTGGGGCAGGTGTCGGTGCGGTGGCCGGGACCTGCTGCGGGATCATGGAAACCATCTGGCTGGGTGATATTTCTTTTATGGGAGTGTTCTGCCTCACCGGCGTTCTTTCGGGATTGTTTCGAAGCCTTGGAAAGGGAGCCAGTACGCTGGGGTATCTGGCGGGGGCGGCAGCCGTCGGAATGCTGTATCTGCCGGAGGCTGTTGGACGGGAAGGCATCTGCCTTTTGACGGCGGCAGCCGTGTTTCTTATGACACCGGGAAGTCTCTGCCACCGGGAACCGGTCCGGAAGGAACCGGTCCAGCCTATTTTCTTTGATTTTCCGGGAAAGGAGCGGATGGCGGCAGGACGGGTGCGGGCCGTGTCGGAGGCGATGGAACGGCTGGCAAAAACGCTGTGCCAGTGTAGCAGTGCCGGGATCACGGCGGCGGAAGATGAGTGCGTGGTGGAAGAGGGAATTCCGGTTCTGCCGGGACAGAAGAAGGAAAACGAAAAAGAACGGGAACGGACAGAAACAGTCTGGCGCGGGCGGTATGAGGAATGCCGGGAGGCTGTGGCAGAGGGATTTCTGGAGGTGGAACGGATTTTGGGCCAGCTCTCCGGAGAGCTGGATTCGGTAAAGGATCTGTCGCCGGAATTTCGTGACCGGATCCGACGGGAGCTGCGCATGAGGCGGGTGCGGGCGGAACGGATCCTGATCCTGGAGCAGGAAAACGGCAGGAGGGAAGCATACCTTACGGTACGTGCCATGGGAAACCGCTGCATGACGGTGCGGGAGCTGGCGGAGATGGTAAGCAGGATCACCGGAGAGCCGTTTCTGCCGTCGCTGGAGAGCCGGCGGATCATTGCCAGGGAAACCTGTACGATCCATCTGATCAAGGCACCGGCCTATATGATGCTCCATGGGATCGCCCGGGCATCCAGAGAGGGCGCCGCTGTTTCCGGGGATAATTTTACCTTCTGCAAGCTTCCCGACAGCCAGCTTCTGTTCGGTGTGGCGGACGGCATGGGCTCCGGCAGAGCGGCCTTTCGGGACAGTGAGGTGGTTATGGAGCTGGCGGAGCGTCTCATGTCCGGCGGCTTCGGCCTGGAACAGGCGCTGCGTCTCATGAATGCAGTCCTGCTTTTAAAGGAGCGGGAACAGCGTCCCATTACCGTAGATCTGGCAGTGGCGGATCTTTACACGGGAGTCTGCGAGTTTGTGAAGGCTGGCGGCGTGACGACCTTCATTAAAAAGGGACGCCATATCGACACGATCCGGGCGGCAGCCCTGCCGGCTGGAGTATTGAAGGAGGCGGCTCCGGAAAGCGTGGAAATTTCCCTTTCCGACGGCGATAAGATCATTATGGTTACTGACGGTGTACTGGACGCCCTGCGGGGCGAAGACAAGGAAGAGACCATGAGGGAGATCCTGGCATGCACATCCGGGGAAAATCTTCAGGATACGGCAGATGAGATCCTGCGCCTGGCGAAGGAATCCGACGGACTGTGCCGGGATGATATGACTGTGCTGGCAGTGGGGATCTGGAGGGCGTGAAGGCCGGTATCAAATGATCGTGGCAGCTTGCATTAAAAAGCTGCGTATGCTATGATAGCAGAAGAAGGATAAGCATCGTTCATGCAGAACAGGAAAGGCCCCGGAGATTGCGGATCCGGGGCTTTTATATACACAGAAAGGAACACAGCCATGCTTTCAAAGGTACGGAGGTTTATTGCGCAGGAGCAGCTTTTACAGGCGGGGGAAACGGTGGTTGTCGGAGTTTCCGGCGGGGCGGATTCCATCTGTCTGCTTACGCTGCTCACGGAGCTGTCCGGAGAGCTGGAGATCCGTCTGGAGGCGGTCCATGTGAATCACGGGATCCGCGGAGCGGAGGCAGACCGGGATGAGGCCTTTGTACGGAAGTACTGTGAGTCCTTAAAGATTCCCTTCCATGGATTTTCCTGTGATGTGCCGATGATCGCAAAAGAACAGCATCTGACCGAAGAGGAGGCCGGGCGCATGGTGCGGCGGGAAAGCTTTCAGAAGGTCATGGAGGAGACCGGAAGCCGGATCACGGCCGTTGCTCATAACCTGAATGATAATGCGGAGACCGTGCTGTTCCATCTGCTGCGCGGGAGCGGACTGAAGGGACTTTCCGGCATGGAGGCAAAAACCGGATTCGGGCCGGGGAGGATGCTGATCCGTCCGCTGCTTTCCAGCAGCAGGGAGGAGATCGAGGAGTGGCTGGCGGCACGGCAGATCCCGTTTTGCCGGGACAGCACCAACGAGTCGGTGGAATACAGCAGGAACCGGATAAGAAAGCGGATCATGCCGGAGGCGGAGATCATCAACCGGGAGGCCGCGGTGCACATCGTCCGTGCAGCCGCGCTGTTAGGAGAAATCGGGCAGGAGGAGCAGCAGCAGGCAAGGGCCTGGCTGGAGCAGCACGGCGCAGTGCATGCTGCAGAGCAGATGTCTCTTCCTGTAAAGGAACTGGAAAGGCTGAGCCATGTCCGGGCAGGACTGGTGATCCGGGCGGCGGTTTCCCGGCTGACAGGGAGCTTAAAGGATCTGACCATGCGCCATACGGACAGCGTACTGGGGCTTCTGGAAAAACAGACCGGACGGCAGGTCATGCTTCCCGGCGGACTTACCGCGAGAAGGGAATATGAACAGATCGTAATTGGAAGGACTGTATCGGGAAAACGGAAAACAGAGGCTGCGAACGGTGTGAACTATGCGGAAACAGGCGGCAGAGAGACAGAGCATCAGGAAAACAAAGGGGCAGATGATCAGGCAGATCCGGAAAAATCGGAATGGTTTCTTCCTGAGCCGGACGGTGCTCCCGTGACAGTCTGTGCGGAGGGCTGGCGGCTGACCTGCCGGGTATCCATGCGGCAGCCGGGACAAAAAATTCCGGAAAACAGGTATACGAAATGGTTTGATTATGATAAAATTAAAAATAGACTTTCGTTTCGGAAGCGGCGGCCGGGGGACTGGTTCCAGGCGTTTTCCGATGGAAGAAAACAGACCGTGAAGGCGTATATGGTCAATGAAAAGATCCCGGCGGTCCTGCGGGATCAGATCCCGCTTCTGGCGGAGGAGGATCATGTGCTGTGGATCACCGGAGGACGGATCAGTGAGGCGTATAAGATCACGGAAACAACTGTCCGGGTTCTGGAAGCGGCAGTGACAAAAGAATAAGAAAAAGGAGATTCAGTTATGGATGACAAGATCAAGGTTTTGATTCCTGAGGAGGAGGTAGACGCAAAGATCAAAGAGATCGGTGCGATGATCAGTAAGGATTATGAAGGCAAGGAGGTACATCTGATTTGTGTGCTCAAGGGTGGCGTGTTCTTTACCTGCGAGCTGGCAAAGCGGATCAGTGTTCCCGTTTCCCTGGATTTTATGTCCGTGTCCAGCTACGGCTCGGGAACACAGTCCAGTGGTGTTGTGAAGATCATCAAAGACCTTGATGAGCCCCTGGCAGGAAAGCATGTGCTGATCGTAGAGGATATCATCGATTCCGGAAGAACGCTGAGCTATCTTGTTGAGATTTTAAAGCAGCGCGGACCGGCGGACATCAAGATCTGTACACTTCTTGACAAGCCCTCCAGACGTGTGAAGAAGGAAGTTGTTGTGGATTATACATGCTTCTCGATCCCTGATGAGTTTGTTGTGGGCTTTGGCCTTGATTATGATCAGAAATACCGGAATCTGCCCTATATCGGAGCAGTGGTGACGGCAGAATAAGGAGGCCCGGAGTTGCAGAAACAGAAAAACAGTGGAATTGGCTTTTATTTTGTCATGCTGGCGGTGGTGTTAGCCGTGTTTATCTGGCTGTACCGGGGCGGTTTCCAGCCGGAGACAGGATCCTGGCAGGATCTGGAGACGACTGTGGAGAGCGGACAGATCGTTTCGGCGGTGATCACCCCCAATAAGGAAGTTCCCACCGGTGCGGTGAAGCTGAGCTTTAATAACGGAACAACCCCCCAGACCTGGTATGTGGATGACATCAGCGAGGTGAAAGCACTTTTGGTGGATAACGGGATCCCCGTTACCATGAAGAGTGTTCCGGATGACGATACGTTCTTTACCATTGTCATTCCGATCCTGGTAGGTATGTTCATTATCGCAATGCTGATCCTTTCCATGGTGAACCGGGCGATGTCCGGCGGAGGCGAAAACTCCTCCAGCCGGAAAATGATGAATTTCGGAAGAAGCCGTGCGCGGGTGACGCGGGACGGCAATGGTGTGGACTTTGATAAGGTCGCCGGTCTGCAGGAAGAAAAAGAGGATCTGGCGGAGATCGTTGACTTCCTGAAAAATCCGGGAAAATACATGAAGGTGGGTGCGCGGATCCCCAAGGGAGTGCTCCTGGTGGGCCCTCCCGGAACCGGAAAAACGCTGCTTGCCAAGGCGGTTGCCGGAGAAGCGGGCGTTCCGTTCTTCAGTATCTCCGGTTCGGATTTTGTGGAAATGTTTGTGGGCGTTGGCGCGTCCCGTGTCCGGGATCTGTTTGAGGATGCCAAGAGAAATGCCCCCTGTATTGTATTCATCGACGAGATCGATGCTGTCGCAAGACGGAGAGGAACCGGTATGGGCGGCGGTCATGATGAGAGAGAGCAGACCCTGAACCAGCTCCTGGTGGAGATGGACGGCTTCGGAGCCAATGAGGGGATTATCGTCATGGCGGCGACAAACCGTGTGGATATTCTGGATCCTGCGATCCTGCGTCCCGGCCGGTTTGACCGGAAGGTGTCAGTGGGACGGCCCGATGTGAAGGGCAGGGAAGAAATCCTTCAGGTCCATGCAAAGGAAAAGCCCCTGGGCGAGGATGTAGATCTGAAGAAGGTGGCGCAGACCACGGCAGGCTTTACCGGAGCCGATCTGGAAAACCTGATGAACGAGGCAGCGATCCTGGCGGCAAAGGAAGGCCGCGGGTATCTGTGCCAGAAGGATATTGACCGGTCCTTTGTAAAGGTCGGAATCGGTGCGGAGAAGCACAGCAAGGTGATCACGGAGAAAGACAAGCGGATCACCGCTTACCATGAGAGCGGCCATGCGATCCTGTTCCATCTGCTTCCCGATGTGGGGCCTGTCCATACAGTATCGATTATCCCTACCGGTGTCGGTGCGGCAGGTTATACCATGCCTCTGCCGGAGAAGGATGAGATGTTCAATACCAGAGGACGGATGTATCAGGAGATCATTGTAAGCCTTGGCGGACGAATCGCCGAGGAGCTGATCTTTGATGATATTACCACCGGCGCTTCCCAGGATATCAAGCAGGCAACGGAAATCGCCCGTGACATGGTGACCAAGTATGGTATGTCTGAGCGGATCGGAATGATCTGCTACGGCGGTGATGATGATGCCGTGTTCATCGGCCGGGATCTGGCGCACACCAGGAGCTACGGTGAGGGCGTTGCGACCACCATCGATGAAGAGGTAAAGCGGATCATTGATCATTGCTACGACCGGGCAAGAGCACTTCTGAAGGAGCATGAGGATGTGCTTCATAAGAGTGCGGCGCTTCTCATGGAGAAAGAGAAGATCGGCCGGGCTGAATTCGAGGCATTATTTGTGGACTCGGACAAAAATACGGTGGAAAACTAAGAAATCCGGAGGGGATTTTGTGGAAAACCACCCGTAATTGGCAATTTTTTATGATGGTTTAAACAGAATCGGAAAAAGAGCCGTTAGATTTACTAAAAAAAAACGTGAAAAGCGGAAAAGTTTGTTCACACTTTAAAATTGCAGGATGCTATAATAAAAACCGTAAAAACCCCCCCCAATACATTTTTATATAGTTTTGCTACACCCCATAAGAAAGAAATACCTTCTCCTAAAACGGACAGCGAAAGCTGTCCGTTTTGCTGTCTTTACACCGCTTTCATTTTGGTATAAAATGGGGTAGGTAAAGAAAGCAGGAATAGTATGTGTGAGAAAATAAGAAAAAGTGCCCTGTTCAGTGACGAGACTGCCGACTACCGCAGTCCGGTTGAACCGGAAAAAGGCGAAACGGTGACGATCCGTTTTCGTACCGCAGCCGGAGAAGGCTGCCGGGTGTATCTGGTGCTGAGGGGCGAAGAGGAAGAATACGAACTGGAGCTTCACAGGGGAGAGATCTTTGATGTTTATGAGACCGCGCTTTCCCTTTCGGAGGAGCCTGTTTTTTACTGCTTCCGTCTGGAAAAGGGGACGGAGCTTTTGTGGTACAGCAGGATCGGAGCATCGGAGACCGCGGACTGGGACTGTGCCTTCCGGATCACGCCGGGATTTCATACGCCGGACTGGGCGAAGGGTGCCATTATGTACCAGATCTTCACGGACCGGTTCTGTAACGGAGATCTGGAAAACGATGTGAGAGACGGAGAATATCTGTATGTCAACGGCCAGCCGGTCAGTCATGTAGATGACTGGAGTCAGTATCCGTCGGCACTGGATGTTAATAACTTCTACGGCGGCGATCTGGCCGGAGTACTCAGTAAGCTGGACTATCTGAAGCATCTGGGGGTGGAGGTCCTTTATTTTAATCCGCTGTTTGTGTCTCCCTCCAACCATAAATATGACAGTCAGGATTATGATTACATCGATCCTCATTTCGGAACCATTGTCCGCGATGAGGTCTGTCCCGTCGGCGTCGGCCAGAGCAACCGGGCGGCCCGCGGCTATATTGCCCGTGTGACGGATAAAGAGAACCTGGAAGCCTCCAATGAGCTGTTCTGCCGCGTGGTGGAGGAGGCTCATAAACGGGGAATGCGGGTGATCCTGGACGGTGTGTTCAATCATTGTGGATCCTTTCATAAGTGGCTGGACCGGGAGCAGATCTACGAGGGACAGGAGGGCTATGAAAAGGGGGCTTATGTGGCAGAGGACAGCCCGTATCATAAGTTCTTTAAGTTCCATGGAGGCCAGTGGCCTTATAACAGCCATTATGACGGCTGGTGGGGCTTTGATACTCTTCCGAAGCTGAATTATGAGGAGTCGGAGGAGCTTTATGAATATATTATGAGGATCGGACGCAAGTGGGTGTCACCGCCGTTCAATGCCGACGGCTGGCGTCTGGATGTGGCGGCAGATCTCGGACGCAGTGAAGCCTTCAATCATCAGTTCTGGCGGGATTTCCGGAAGAATGTAAAAGAGGCGAAGCCGGATGCGCTGATCCTGGCGGAGCATTACGGTGATCCCGGAGCCTGGCTGCAGGGAGATCAGTGGGATACGGTCATGAACTATGATGCGTTCATGGAGCCGCTGACCTGGTTCCTGACGGGTATGGAAAAGCACAGTGATGAACGGAAGGATTCCCTTTATGGGGATGGAAACCGATTCTTTTCTACTATGCTGCGGGAGATGAGCCGCTTCCAGACGCCGTCCCTTCAGGTTGCCATGAACGAGCTGTCGAATCATGATCATTCCCGCTTTTTAACGCGGACCAACCGCACGGTGGGACGGACGGGAAGTCTGGGAGCCAGGGCGGCGGAAGAGGGCATAAAAAAATCAGTGCTGCGCATAGCGGTGCTGGTTCAGATGACCTGGCCCGGGGCACCAACGATCTATTATGGCGATGAGGCAGGTGTCTGCGGGTGGACGGATCCGGATTGTCGGAGAACGTATCCGTGGGGACATGAGGATCTGGAGCTGATCGAGTTCCATAAATATATGACCAGAATCCATAAACGGAACCAGGCACTGCGGATCGGCTCACTGAAGCCGCTGCTGGCCGATGACGGGATCATCGCATACGGCCGGTTCCAGGGTGATAACCGGCTTGTCACAGCTGTAAATATAAGCGAGGAGGAACGCGAGGCAGATCTTCCGGTCTGGGAGATCGGCGTTTCGATGAACGGAACCATGCGGCGCATCATGCAGACTGCAGACGACAGCTATAACAGCGGGCAGCTTCCTGTTTCAGTGGAGGAGGGGCTGCTTCATATAGTACTGCCTCCGGAAAGCTCTGTTTTATTTGTGGAAGAGGTTTCTCTGGATAAGGATGAGGAGGATTGAACGATGGACGGAAAAGAAAGGCGTCAGAAGCTCATAACGCTCATGGAAGAGAGTGACGGACCGATTTCCGGCGAGAAGCTGGCAGGGCTCCTTGGCGTGAGCCGTCAGGTGATCGTACAGGACATTGCGCTTCTCCGTGCCGCAGACATGGAGATCCTGGCAACAAACCGGGGATACCTCTGCAAAACGGCGAAAAAAGTAAGCCGTGTGTTTTATGTCAAGCATAAACCGGAGGAGATCGAGGCGGAAATCAACAGCGTTGTGGATTTCGGCGGTACGGTCGTTGATGTGTTTGTGGAGCATGAGCCTTACGGGGAGCTGCGCGCGCCTCTGGGAATCCATACAAGGCACCAGGTTCGTTCCTTTGTGAACAGCATTGAAAACGGCAATTCCAGTCCGTTGTCCACGATCACCAGCGGGGAGCATTATCATACCGTGGAGGCGGAGTCGGAAGAGATTCTGGATGAGATCGAACAGGAATTAAAAAGGCAGGGATTTCTGATGAAATAAAAGGAGCTTTTCGGAGCTGGCAGCCTTGACAGAGGGTCAGGGCACCAGTTTCCAGGAAAGCTCCTCTTTTATTTCACAGGGAAATACGTCCTGTGAAACAAAGGTTACTCGTGGCGCAGTGCGTCGATGGGGTTTAAGTTTGCTGCCTTCACCGAGGGAATGATCCCGAAGATCAGACCGATAAGGGTGGAGAAGATCACAGCCACCAGAATCGCCGGGACGCTGATGGCGACCGGAGATGAGGTTAAGTGGGAGATGATGTAGGCGAGGCCGATGCCGCCGCCGATCCCCAGAATGCCGCCCAGTCCGGTTAGAACGGCAGCTTCTGTTAAGAACTGGCCCAGGATCTTTGTTTTTCGTGCACCAAGAGCCTTTTTCAGGCCAATCTCCCGGGTACGCTCGGTGACAGACACCAGCATGATGTTCATAACGCCGATACCGCCCACCAGCAGGGAGATGCTGGCAATCCAGATCAGCTGGCGGTTGGTTGCCGCCGAGAGCTGCTGAAGCTTGGCTGCCTGCTCCAGAAGATTTTCTGCCTTATAGCGGATGGTATCATCGGAAACCGTCAGGTAAGCATTAAGGATGTCTGCAGCCTTTTCGCCTGCTTCGGTCATGTCGTCGGTGGACACGGCGCGGACAACCAGATTCTGGGGCTCATCAAACTGATACAGAACCGGCCAGATCGGATCAGGAACGCAGACCATGCCGCTGGAGTTGTTCGATACATAGCGGTTATAATCCTCCATGGAATTGATGACCGGTTCGAAGCCTGTCTTCTGGGCTACCAGTCCGACGACCGTAAAGGGCTCTCCCTTGATCTCGATGGTTTTTCCGATGGCGTCATCCCCCTGGAATAAGTTGGAGGCTGCCGTTTTATCCAGAAGAGCGACCTTTCGGTTGTCGGTGAAATCTTTATCGGTAAAGCCGCGGCCGCGGGTGATCTGATAGCCGTATACATTCAGATAATGAGCATCGATTCCGAGAATATTTCCGCCCTCCAGGGTCAGGTTTCCGTTATAGACGGCGTTGTATTCGTTCCGCGTATGGTACAGGGAGGCGTCTGCCACCTGGGAGAGTGCGGTGATCTCCGCCAGCATTTCATCGGAGATCACGGGAATCCCGTCGGGAACGGACTGATAGGTGAGGTCCAGCGGCCAGTCACCCTGGTAAAGCTGGATCTTCACGGCGTTGTTTCCGGAGCCGACCAGGTTCTGCTTGATCTGCTCGTTGGTTCCCTTAATGGTGGAAACGATGGCGATGATGGAGCCGATTCCGATGATAATGCCCAGCATGGTCAGAATGGAACGGAGCTTATGGGCCCAGATCCCCTGAAAGGAAAGTCTGATATTTTCTAGCATGGGGCACCTCCTAATATTTGTAGTCGTAGAGGCTGTCAACGGTCTCCGTTTTTGCCCCGTCTTTTACATTTTTTCCGTAAGGAAACGCGATTTCGTCCTCCATATCAAGACCGGATTTGATTTCCACCGATCCGTACATGATCTTTCCGGTTTCCACATACTGCTTTGCAAGCTTTCCGTTTTCCCCTTTTTTGTAGACGTAGGAACGGTTTCCATCCGCCCGCACAAAGGCACTGGACAGATAGATGTCCCCGCTCTGAGTGGTATCACCGGAGGAAGCTCCGTCCAGAGACAGATCCACGCCGTCTCCGTTGTTCAGCTCCGCATCACCCTTGATGACTGCTGTAAACGGATAATAGGACATGTTGGGATTGCTGCCGCCGTAGGAATTGGAGCTGGAGGGAGTTCCTGAAACACTGGTAATGGTGGCTTCATAGCTCATGCCATTGTTCCAGGAGGTTACCGTCAGGGTCATATCCTTCTGTACCAGGCCGAGAGCGGTCTCTGCCACATAGCCGGTGATGTAGTAGCCCTCTTCGCCGACCACGGAAATGAGAGGCTTGTTTTCCAGCTTGGCCGTTTCTTCGTCAGTCACAGATTTTACTGTGCCGTTTACGGTGCTCTTGATCAGTCCGTCGTCCATTTTCTGCTTCAGCTGTTTCAGAGCCAGCTCAGAGGTACGCTTCTGGAGATCCAGATCCTTTAAGGACTCTTCCTTTTCCCGGATCTGCTTTGCCAGCTCCTCTTTTGTAGGGCCGGAGGGGATATCGATTCCGGGACCGTCGGGAAGGCCGGGCTCCGGCTCTTCAGGACCATCCGGATCTTCGGGAGAATCCGGATTCTCTGGCTCCTCAGCACTTCCGTCCAGAGTCCAGGTATAAAGCATAAGCTCGTCTTTTACCACTTCAAACCGGCATACGGCCTGGCTTTCCATGATCCAACGCAGAAAATCCGTGTCGGCACTGATTCCCGGTTCACATAAATAAAGGTAGGGGTCTGCTGCCGTTCCGCTTCCGGCATAATGATTTTCTACTGCATTTGCGTCTAACGGCATGGAAGCAGTATGGAGCAGGCCGTTTGCAATGGCGGTGTTCTGCGCCTCGGTCAGCGGAGCTCCAAGGGAGGGCCGGCTCTGACCGATCAGCTCTGCAATCTCATTCCAGTCCATCTCCCAGGAGCTTACGATCTTTGTGGGGGCCTGAAGATCATCCACCGTATCAAAGACGGCACAGCTTTTTTCTTCCACCGCTTTTTTCAGGTAATCCTTTGCCACAGAAACGGTTTTTTCGTTTTCGGCAGGGCATACATAAAACCGGTAAGGGTCTGTTTCGGTTCCGGTTCCCATATAAGGAACCGATTCCGCGGTAATCGTTGTATAGACCTTTGACGGGTCGATGGTTTCTGCTGCCGCCGGTTCGGAGCCGGAGGAAGTCCGGGGAGCCACGGTTCCGGCAGAGGCGGTCCGCAGCAGGCGGACGCCGTTATTTCCGGCTCCGGAAGCGGTCAGATGAAGTCCGGCCAGAGCGCTCGGAGCCGCGGAAGCTACAGGCTTTGTTTTCCGAAGCTGGTCTAATTCGGCCTGAACATTCTGGATACTTAACCCAAGTCCGTCAATTTCCATCTGTTTCATTTCCAGCTCCATGGAGACCAGAGTTGTATCGTAGGCGATCAGCGGATCTCCGACTTTTACGGTGTCCCCCTCCTTCACATAGATCTGGGTGACGGTCAGGCTGCTGTCATAAGCAATATTCTGGTTTAAATTGGTGGTGACATTTCCATAAGGAGAAATATCGCTGTTGTCGTTCCAGTAGCCGTTGTTCATGGCAGATACGGGAGCTACCTTGACCGGAGCTGCACTCCGCTTCATGGCATAGGAAATTCCTCCGAATACAAGAGCCACGGCCAGAACGCCGGATACGGATCCGATGATCAGTTTTTTCTTTTTCATACGGCCTCCTCTCTGACGCTTAAAATACCGTCGCGGATCAAAAGCACCCGTTTTGCGTGGGCGGCAATCTCCGGATCATGAGTGATCATGATGACAGTCATGCCTTCTTCGTTGAGCTGACGGAACAGCTCCATGACCTGATGACCGGAGGCGGAATCCAGTGCACCGGTGGGTTCGTCCGCCAGGAGAATATCCGGCTTTGTGACCATGGCACGGGCAATGGCAACGCGCTGCTTCTGACCGCCGGAAAGCTGGGTGGGCTTAAAATTCATGCGATCCGCCAGACCGACCTTTTCCAGCGCGGAAACAGCGCGCTCCCGCCGTTCCTTCCTGGAAACACCGGCATAGAGCAGGGGCAGTGCCACATTGTCCACGGCGCTCTGCCTCGGCAGCAGATTAAAGCTCTGGAATACGAAGCCGATGGAGCGGTTGCGGACAGCGGACAGCTCCTTGTCCTTATGGTGGAGCAGGCTGGTTCCGTTTAAGGTGTACTCTCCGGAGGTCGGCGTATCCAGACAGCCGATGATGTTCATTAACGTTGTCTTCCCGGAGCCGGAGGGCCCCATGATCGCCACGTATTCGCCGCGGTCCACGTGGAGAGTGACATCCTTTAAGACCGGGACGGTCAGCCTTCCCTGGAGATAATCCTTATAAATGTGATCCAGTTCCAACATCATTGGTCAGACACCTCCTCCGAGGGGACAGCCGAGTCGCCGCCGCCGATGGCTTCCATCTGATTGTCGCCGCCGCCGATGCCCTCCATCTGATTGTCACCGGGATCGGAATACGGGAGGATCTTACCGTCGTTTTTCATGACAGGTACGCCGGGTTTACAGTCTTCGCTGGGCCATACGATATAATCGGTGCCCTTCAGTCCGTCCAGGATTTCGTAAGTGTCATTTTCTTTATCATATTCGCCCAGAGTCACGGAACGCTTTTCCAGCCTGTCATCGGAATCGGCTGCCCAGACGTAAGGGCTGCTGTCGATGTCCTGGATGTAGGAGCTCATGAGCCACATCCCCTCCTTCTGCTCCGTGGAGAATCCGTAGTCCGGCTCTACATATACATGCTGCCCGAGCATGAGGCCGTCGCTGGAATCCAACACCACATAGAAGGGATATTTTGAGGCCTGGTTTCCGCCGTCGGAGCTGGAAGTATAACTGTTATTGTCCGAAATGGGCTTTTCGGTATCGATGGTATCAACGGTTCCCTTCCAGGTGATGGTCTCGTCCACACGGGAATGGACGATCACACGCTGTCCCACGGAAAGATTTCCCATGTTCTGTTCGCTGATGGAGCCCTTGACCCTGTACTTTCCAACGGCCAGAATGCTCATAAAGGGCTTCTGTTCGCCGGTGTAGTTATCATAGCCGGGCGCCTCATTGATCTCCTGGACCACACCGTCGATGGTGGAATGAACCAGGGCGGAATCCAGGGATTTCTGAAGCTTTTCAATCTCCAGCTGCTTTACCTTATAGTCATATTCCTTCTGCTTCAGCTCCAGAGTGGCCTGCTGGATCTGTGTGGTGTAGGAAAGCTGTTCACTGGCGGGGGCACTCTTTTTTTCCTTCTCCAGCTGGGCAATATTGGCCTTCTGGGTATCCATGCTGTTGGAAATGCTTTCCAGCTCCAGGTTGGCCTGTTCCACCTTCATGGAGAGATCTTCCGTATCGTACTGGAACAGGGGAGTTCCCACCTTTACGGTATCGCCCTTGGAAACATAGATCTCTTTTACAGTCTGATCGGATTCCAGCTGGATATTTAAGGTACTCTGGGATTCCACAACACCGGCAAAGCGGTTCTGGGTTCCGAGACCGGTTCCGGTCAGCGTGGCGACGGAATCTGCGTACAGGGCGTTTCCTTCAGCGGATGAACCGCCCTTCCTGGTCGTGGTGCGCCATACGATCAGTCCGGCTGCGAGCACGGCCAGAACGGCCGCACCGCCGATGATAAGATGTTTCTTTTTCATAGACAATCCTCCGTTGTTTTCCAATGATTACTTCCATTCTAACAGAAAGGACAGATAAACGAAACAACGAAAATTCTTAAGATATCTTAAAAAAAGCGGAATCAAAAGGGTTGCAAAGGAAGCCATTTCTTATATATAATAGAGTTATGATGAGCGTACTTTGCTCAGAAAAAAGGAACGGAGGGAGATACCGATGGAAGAACAGCAGAAAGAAATAGAACTGGCAGCAGAAAAGGCAGAAAACCAGGAGCCGGAGGCACCGGCAGAAACCATGGACGATTATAAGGAAGAGCTGGAAGCATCGTTTAAGCAGGTACGGGAGGGCGATGCTTTGACCGGAACAGTCATCGGCGTGGATGAGGATGAGATCACAGTGGATCTGCAGTCCTATACCGAGGGAATCATCAAAAAAGAGGATTTCACGAATGATCCCGGTGTGGTCTTAAAGGAAGCGGTACAGAACGGCGATGAAATTACTGCCACCGTGGTAAAGACGGATGATGGCCAGGGTCATGTTCTGCTCTCCAGAAAAGAAGCCAATGATCAGATGGCCTGGGAAAAGCTGGAGCAGTGCTTCCGGGACAGAACACCGATCCATGTAAAGATCGACGGGATCGTAAAGGGCGGCGCAGTCGCCTATGTAGAAGGAATCCGTGCGTTTATTCCTGCGTCCAAGCTGTCCACCACATATGTGGAGGATCTGGAGGACTGGCTGGGGAAAGAGCTTGACGTTCAGGTGATCACCTGTGAAAAAGAAGGAAAACGTCTGGTGCTTTCCGCCAGAGAGCTGGCTTACGCAAAGGAGATGGAAGAGCGCCAGAAGAAGATCGCAGCCTGCGAGGTCGGGGCCGTCTCTGAGGGTGTAGTGGAAACGATCCAGAACTACGGAGCCTTTGTGAAGCTGGACAATGGCGCCACCGGTCTGCTCCATGTGTCACAGATCAGTGACAAACGCCTGAAAACACCGGCAGCTGTGTTAAGCGTCGGACAGAGGGTGACAGTAAAGATCACGGCTGTGAAGGACGGAAAGCTGAGCCTCAGCATGAAGGCACTTCTCGATGTGGCAGAGCCGGAGGATACCGCAGAGCACATCGAGTATACAGAAGAGGGGCAGGCGGCCACCAGCCTTGGGGCATTGTTAAAGGGCTTCAAGCTTGATTAAGGGACATCTGGGAAGGAAGTACGATTATGGCAATACCTCAGTTACCGAAGGAATATGATCAGCTCGACCAGTGGACGACGCTCATGTTCCTTTACAAGTCTGCGCTTCAGGAGGTTCAGACCAGGATCAATATCCTCAGTGAGGAATTTCAGCAGATCAACCACTATAATCCGATCGAACATGTAAAAGCCAGGATTAAGACGCCGGAGAGCATTGTAAAAAAATTAAAGAAGCTGGGCTTTGAATCTACGATTGAAAATATGTACCGGGAGCTTCATGACATTGCCGGAGTCCGGATTATCTGCTCGTTCACCTCGGATATTTACTATCTGGCGGATGCCATTTCCAGACAGAACGATGTGAAGGTGCTCATGGTGAAGGATTATATCCAGAACCCGAAGCCTAACGGGTATCGGAGCTATCATATGGTGATCTCTGTACCGATCTATCTGTCCAGCGGGCAGGTGGAGATGAAGGTGGAGATCCAGATCCGCACCATCGCCATGGATTTCTGGGCGAGTCTGGAGCATAAGATCAACTATAAATTTGAGGGCGCCGCACCGGCGCATATGTGTGATGAATTAAAGGAGTGTGCCGATATGGCGGCCGATCTGGACCGCCGTATGCTGGCACTGAATGAATCGCTGCAGCGGGCAGGAGAGGAGAGACAATCATGAGCAGTCTGAGCGTATGGATCGCCGGAGCAAAAGGTCAGCTTGGCTCCGCCATCTACCGGATCCTCCATGAAGATGTAAAGATCGAGGTGCTGACCTCAGATCTGGACGTGGATGTGACCGATCTGGAGGAGGTTACATCATTTGTAAATATCAACCACCCGGATGTGGTGATCAACTGTGCGGCCATGACCGATCTGGCCATATGTGAACGTCAGGCTGAGGCTGCCTTTAAGGTTAATGCCCTGGGAGCAAGAAACCTGGCTATCGCAGCAAGAAAGGTCAATGCAAAGCTGATCCATATTTCCACCGACGATGTATTCGACGGAACGGCAAAGCATCCTCTGACGGAGTTTGACCGGGTAAATCCCCGGACTGTTTACGGAAAGTCCAAGCTTGCCGGGGAGCAGTTTGTACGGGAGCTGGCACCGAAACACATGGTTGTCCGCAGCTCCTGGATCTACGGAAACACGAAAAACAACTTTGTAAGTTATATTCTGGACGGGCTTCTGACCGAAGACACGATCTTTGTGCCGGTGGATCAGGTGAGCACGCCTACCAGCGCCGATGATCTGGCAGAGTTTATTGTCAAGCTGATCCATTCCTCCGAGTATGGAATTTATCATGCTTCCTGTGAGGGGATGTGCAGCCGGTATGAGTTTGCCAGGGAGATTGTGCGGCTGTCGGGAAAGGATGTGCGGATCGAGCCGCTGGCGGCCGGAGACAATCCGTCCATTGTGAACCGTCCCCGCTATACGCTTCTGGATAATTTCATGATGCGGATGTCGGGAATCCACCAGATGCCGACCTGGAAGGAATCCCTTGCAAGGTTCATGGAAGGGAAAAAGATCAATGAATAAAAAGAAAAAGAAAATCGGCCTGACAACGTACATATTTATTGCTCTGCTTCTGGGCTCCCTGACCGGAGTACTGCTCCACTATTTTGCTCCGGCGGGCTATGTGCGGGATCAGGTATTTGTCGCCGGAATCTTTGAAGTCTGCGGAACCGGCTTCCTGCGTCTCATGCAGATGCTGGTGGTACCGCTGGTATTCTGTTCCCTGGTGTGCGGAAGCTCCGCCATTGGCGATACGAAGAGCCTTGGAAAGGTCGGAATCAAGACCCTGGCCTTTTACCTGGTGACAACGGCTCTGGCGATCTCGGTGGCGCTGGCCGTGGGAAATCTCATCAATCCGGGCATCGGCCTGGATGTGTCCAGTCTCCAGACTGCCGAGGTGGCAGAGGTACAGTCGGTGTCTCTGGTGGATACCCTGCTGAACATCATTCCGAAGAATCCGATCCAGGGACTTGCGGAAGGAAATATGCTTCAGATCATTGTCTTTGCCCTGATCATCGGCATTATCCTGGCAAAGCTCGGAGAGCGGGCCGAGGTGGTTTCCAACTTCTTCGCCCAGTTCAATGATGTGATGATGGAAATGACCATGATGGTCATGAAGGTGGCTCCGGTGGGTGTGTTCTGTCTGGTGGCAAAGACGTTTACCAACATTGGATTTGGTGCGTTTGCAAACCTGATCAAATATATGGCCGGGGTGATGCTGGCGCTGGTGATCCAGTGCGGCGTGGTCTACATGCTTATGTTAAAGATCTTTACAGGAGCCAATCCGTTAAAGTTTTTAAAGAAATTTGCACCGGTCATGGGCTTCGCCTTTTCCACGGCGACCTCCAATGCCACTATTCCCATGTCCATTGATACTCTGTCCAAGAAAATAGGAGTCACCAAGAAGATTTCCTCCTTCACGATTCCTCTTGGCGCGACCATCAATATGGACGGAACCGCCATCATGCAGGGCGTGGCGGTTGTATTTGCGGCGCAGGCCTTCGGAATTCCTCTGGGTCTTAAGGAATATGCCATGGTCATTGCTACGGCAACCCTGGCATCGATCGGAACGGCAGGAGTTCCCGGGGTCGGTCTGGTGACCCTGACTATGGTATTTGCATCGGTGGGACTTCCGGTGGAGGCCATTGGTATTATTATGGGAATCGACCGGATCCTGGATATGAGCCGTACTGCAGTCAACATCACCGGAGACGCGGTCTGCACGACCATCGTGGCACATCAGGCCGGCGGCTTCGACAAGGAGGTCTTTAACGACATGAATGCCGGAAAGAATCCGGAGTTGTAGCCGAGACAAAAGTGAGACACCTGTAAAAACTGCGAATTGCACAACGAATTGCATAAAGAAAAAAGAAAAATCCAATTAAACTGTACATTATGCACGAATAAGATCGGCTGAATTAAGGGCTCCGGGGCAGGGAGCCCTTAATTTTTTTATGAAAAACCGGAATAAAATGATAAAAACCTCTGCATAAACCGCCGAAACTTTCGAAAATTCTAAAATAAAACTGGGGTGTTGACAGATATCTCTTTTTGAGAAATAATGAGGGCAGATGGAGACACTACATGGGGGTGTAGAGAATACCAGCTGCCACTTAGAAAAGAGCATGAGGAGGAATAAGGTTATGGGTAACAATTTAAATCCTTACGTAGCAAGTGTAATTGATTATGTAAAAGCGACACATAAGAATGAGCCTGAATTCGTTCAGACTGTTGAGGAGGTTTTTTCATCGATCTCTCCGATCATGGATGCACATCCGGAGTATGTGAAGGCAGATCTGCTTAAGAGAATGGTAGAGCCGGAGCGTATGTTTACATTTCGTGTATGCTGGATGGATGACAATGGCGAATATCATACAAACCGTGGCTGGCGCTGCCAGTTCAACGGTGCGATCGGACCGTACAAGGGCGGTCTTCGTTTCCAGAAAAATGTTTATGAGGGCGTAATCAAGTTCCTCGGCTTTGAGCAGACCTTTAAGAACAGCTTAACCGGTCTTCCTATGGGCGGTGCAAAGGGCGGTTCCGACTTTGATCCTGCCGGCAAGTCTGCAGCAGAGGTTGAGAGATTCTGCCAGAGCTATATGACAGCTCTGTACCGTTATATCGGACCCGATATCGACATTCCCGCAGGTGATATGGGTGTCGGCGGCCGTGAGATCGGTTATCTGTATGGCCAGTACCGCCGCCTGAAGGGCGTTTGGGAGAACGGCGTTCTCACCGGTAAAGGCCTCAGCTACGGCGGTTCCCTGATCCGTCCGGAAGCAACCGGCTTTGGTGCAGTATATTATCTTCAGGAGGTTCTCAAGCACGAGAATGATACCATCGAGGGCAAGAGAATTGCTATTTCCGGCTACGGCAATGTAGGCTGGGGCATCATGAAGAAGGCTGCTATGCTTGGTGCAAAGGTTACATATTTCGCAGGTCCTGACGGATATATTCATGATCCGGAAGGTGTTGTTACAGAAGAAAAGCTCAACTACATCCTTGAAATGCGTGCAAAGGATCCTATGCACTGCAAGCCTTACGCAGACAAGTTCGGTGTTGAATTTGTTCCCGGTGAGAAGTGCTGGGGCGTTAAGGATGTTGACGTATATATGCCCGCGGCTACTCAGAACGATGTCCGTATGGAATCTGCAGAAAAGATCGCAGCTTCCGGCGTAAAGTATTACATCGAGGTGGCAAATATGCCTACCACCAACGACGCTCTGAATTATCTTCGCGGACAGGAGCATATGATCGTTGCTCCTTCCAAGGCAGTTAATGCCGGCGGCGTAGGCGTTTCCGGTCTTGAGATGTCTCAGAACTCCGAGCGTCTTGTATGGACTGCAGAGGAAGTTGATGCACAGCTTCATAAGATGATGCAGAACATCCATAAGGTTTCCGCAGAAGCCGCAGAAGAGTACGGTCTTGGTTATGACCTTGTTGCCGGAGCGAATATCGCAGGCTTCAAGAAGGTTGCTCAGGCGATGTATGAGCAGGGAGTATTCTAAAATCTATCTAACATCTACATATTACCTCAGAAGGGAGCCGGTGGAGACACCGGCTCCTTTCACATTTTGTAAGTGGTTTTGTGAGCCTGGTCTGTTTTTGTCCGATGAGAGCGTGTAAGATGGAGCTGAAGTGACAGATGAATCCGAAAATTTGTTGTTGATCTATTATTATAGAAGAAATGTGTGTCTGACATGGCGGGATATAAAGCAGGAAACGGGAAAACATTTATAGACAGACATGAAGCGGAACATGGAAAAAGAATCCGGATTCCCCAATATTCCATTCATATCCTGGCAGTTACGGCGGTTTCGGCGGAGGCTTTTGACCTGCCGCCGGAGCGGAATGCCCTCATAAGCTGTACCGGCCGGGTCACGCCTTCGCTGAGACGATGCGGCCAGAACCATATTCTGATCCTGCCGTTTCCGGATGTGGAAGATCCGCAGTATGCAGGGGCGTTTGGCGGGGCACACGCACGGGCGATCCTGCGATTTCTGGAAGAGCTGCCGGAGACTGTGACAGATCTGTATGTCTGCTGTTCCAAAGGCGGTTCCCGCAGTCCGGCGGTCGCGGCGGCACTACTTCGGATAAGCGGAAGATCCGACCGGGAAGTGTGGGAAAACCCCTATTATGTACCGAATACGCTTGTCTATTATTGCCTGTGCCGGGAAGCGGGAATTTCTATTTCCTGGGAGGATGTATGGAGGCGAAAACAGAAAAATGATGAGGCATTCCGGAACGTACAGAACGGAGAACCATGCCGGTATGAACGGTGGCAGATCCTGGAATAAGTGGTTTTGTAGGAGGGCTGAAATGTAGTATAATGAAAAAGAACAGAAATGGGAAAACGGAAAAGATAAAGCAGAAACGATAACGTACAAAAAATAAAAACGGGGAGGAGCAGAAGATATGTCATTTCAGGATGAACTTCGGGCAGTGGTGCCGGAGACTGCAAAAGCAAAGTCGCGGGAAGAAATGAAACAGGAGGTTCTGGAGGATGCCAGGGCAGATTTTAATACATTGAAGGAAGGTTTCAAAAAGAATATTTCCATAGGAATATTCCGAAAAGGCGAAGTGGGAAAAAGAAGAGCGTGTGCCATCTGCTCAGGAGCTAAATTTTGTGGGAAAAAGTATTTTAAATTTGTGTGGCAGAGGGAAAAAGTAAGACAGGGGATTCTCTCCATGTCGGAAGAGATGTATGTGACGGACTGCACCTCTGATAATTATGAAAAGTACCGGATTTATCGTGATGAACTTGAACGTCTGGCAAAAGAAGAAAACGTAAAAATAGAGTTTAAATGCGAGGCGCGGGATGATCTTATTCCGAAGTGGACCGACCAGTGGCTGTTGTTGGTAGAACGGCCGGATCTTCCGAAACAAACAGAATATGGCTCATATCCATGGTCACGTCCATGGGTAAAAAATTATAACAGAGGTTCTGTATCCGTACCGGGAAGAGTGGGGATAACGAAAAGTATAGGGAAATTTGAGGTTTATCTCAGCGGTACGGTAGAATTTTAGGCATCCATCTTTCACTTTCTCAACTGGTTACCAAATATAAAAACTCCGTTAAGTAGTTGATTCTGAAAAAGTAATATGTTATAATCAAAATCGTCCCCTGGTTGTGAATAAATTGACAAACACGGACGGACAGATGAATGATGAATTTATATAAAGAAGAAGGAGATCAGATTACTATGGATTACGCAAAAGAATCCCTGCGCCTCCACGGAGAATGGAAAGGCAAGATTGAAGTAGTATCAAGAGTTCCTGTTAAAACAAAGGATGATTTATCCCTGGCGTATACTCCCGGTGTTGCACAGCCCTGCCTGGAGATCCAGAAGGATGTAAATAAGAGCTATGAGCTGACACGCCGTCATAATATGTGTCTTGTAGTTACTGATGGTACCGCAGTTCTCGGACTTGGCGATATCGGTCCTGAGGCCGGTATGCCGGTTATGGAAGGAAAATGCGTTCTGTTCAAGGAATTCGGTGATGTGGATGCATTCCCTATGTGTATTAAGAGCAAGGATGTGGATGAGATCGTAAACACGATCTACATGATCTCCGGTTCCTTCGGCGGTGTAAACCTGGAGGACATCTCCGCTCCCAGATGCTTTGAGATCGAGAAGAAGTTAAAGGAAAAATGTGATATCCCGATCTTCCATGATGACCAGCATGGTACTGCCATCATCACTCTGGCAGGCTTAAACAACGCTATGCGTGTAGTCGGAAAGAAGAAGGAAGATGTTCAGATCGTTGTAAACGGTGCAGGTGCCGCTGCGATCTCCATCACAAAGCTGCTGCTGTCCGCCGGCTACAAGAATGTGATCCTCTGCGACCGCAAGGGTGCGATCTATGAAGGCCGGAAAGAGGGAATGAATCCTATCAAAGAAGAAATGGCACTTGTGACCAATAAAGAAAAGAAAGCAGGCTCCCTGGCAGATGTGATCAAGGGCGCAGATGTATTTATCGGCGTTTCCGCCCCCGGAGTGCTGACAATCGATATGGTAAAGACCATGGCAAAGGATGCTGTGATCTTTGCATGTGCAAACCCGACTCCCGAGATCTTCCCTGAGGATGCAAAGGCAGGCGGTGCAAAGGTTATCGCAACCGGACGGAGCGATTTCCCCAACCAGATCAATAACGTACTTGCATTCCCCGGTGTATTCCGTGGAACCTTTGATGTACGCGCAAGCGATATCAATGATGCCATGAAGATTGCGGCAGCAGAGGCTCTCAGCAGTCTGATCACCGATGAGGAGCTGTCTCCCGAGTATATTATCCCCAAGGCATTCGACAAGAGAGTGGGACCTGCGGTTGCCAAGGCAGTTGCTCAGGCAGCGAGAGATACCGGCGTAGCAAGACTGTAAGAGTAAAAAGCACGCCGTGCGGGGTGCTGATAAATGAAATGGTTAAGGAGGCGCGGAGAACCCCGGGCCTCCTTTTGATGTACATGAAACACTGTCGGGGATGGAAAAGAAGCTGAGCCTGCTGTTATAGAGATCGTGGAATAGTTGACTTCTTGTTTTTTTAAAAAACATGAAAAAAGGAAAAAGCCCCTTTTCAAAACCTAAGTGTTGTGTTATCATAGTCACTGCAACTATATATTGTGCTAGATATAGAAAAAGATATCAATATATTGTGTAGAGAAGCCTGAAGGACACAGACGGCATACGGATAGCGAAAAATAGGGAGGAGAATGGTTATGGGAACGCATGTAAAAAACCGGGTAATTAAGCGGAACGGGGAGGAAGTTGCCTTTGATATTTCCAAAATTGTAAATGCGATTACGGCAGCGAATGGTGAGGTGGATAAGCTTCATCAGATGAACGAGTACCAGATCCTGGCAGTGGCTGACAATGTGGCTGACCGGATCGCGGAATCGATGCATGCGGTGAATGTAGAGGATATTCAGGACATGGTAGAAACCGGGATCATGGAAATGCGCGGTTATGAGGTGGCACAGAAATATGTCCGCTATCGTTATAAGCGGGAGCTGACCAGAAAATCCAATACCACCGACAACGGAATCCTGTCGCTTCTGGACAACATTAACGAGGAAGTGACTCAGGAAAATTCCAATAAAAATCCGGTGATCAACTCGACTCAGCGTGATTATATGGCCGGTGAGGTGAGCAAGGATCTGTCCCGCCGTGTACTGCTTCCGGAGGAGATCGTCCAGGCTCATGAGGCCGGAATCATTCATTTTCATGATACAGATTATTATGCACAGCGGGAGCACAACTGCGATCTCATCAATCTGGAGGATATGCTCCAGAACGGAACGGTCATCAGCGAGACGATGATCGAGAAGCCCCACAGCTTTTTTACTGCCTGCAATGTGACGACCCAGATCGTGGCGCAGGTTGCCAGCAACCAGTACGGCGGACAGTCCTTTTCGCTGGCGCATCTGGCGCCCTTCGTGGATGTGAGCCGCCAGAAATTAAAGAAAAATGTCATCGCGGAGCGGAAGGAATGCGGGGAACCGCTGGATATGGATATCATCGACAAGGTGACGGAACGGAGACTCCGCGATGAGGTCAAGAGCGGGATCCAGACGATCCAGTACCAGCTGATCACTCTGATGACCTGTAACGGTCAGGCTCCCTTTGTGACTGTGTTCATGTATCTGGACGAGGTTCCCGAGGGACGGACAAGAGATGATCTTGCCATGATCATTGAAGAGGTCCTGATCCAGAGAATGCAGGGCGTTAAGAACGAAAAGGGTGTATGGATCACACCGGCGTTCCCGAAGCTGATCTATGTGCTGGATGAGGATAATATCACGGAGGATTCCAAGTACTGGCATCTGACCGAGCTGGCGGCGAAATGTACGGCGAAGCGTATGGTGCCCGATTATATTTCAGCCAAGGTGATGCGGGAATTAAAGAGGGGCTGTGTATACCCCTGCATGGGCTGCCGCTCCTTCCTGACTGTGGAGGACAGCCAGAAGAATGCAGACGGAAGCCATAAATTCTACGGACGGTTCAATCAGGGCGTTGTGACCATCAATCTGGTGGATGTGGCCTGCACCGCCGAAGGCGACATGGAGAAATTCTGGGAGATCCTGGAGGAGCGTCTGGAGCTTTGCCACCGGGCACTGCGGTGCAGACATGAGAGACTTCTGGGAACCATTTCCGATGTAGCTCCGATCCTGTGGCAGTACGGTGCACTGGCAAGACTGAAAAAGGGAGAGACCATCGACAAGCTGTTATATGGCGGCTATTCGACCATTTCTCTTGGTTATGTAGGACTTTATGAGATGTGTATGAGAATGATCGGCAAGTCCCATACGGATCCTGAGGCAAAGCCCTTCGCTCTGGCGGTTATGCAGAAGCTCAACGATAAGTGTGCGGAGTGGAAGGCAGCGGAGAACATCAGCTATTCCGTTTACGGAACGCCCATGGAATCCACGACCTACAAGTTTGCCAAGTGCTTACAGAAGCGGTTTGGCATCATTCCTGGAGTGACGGATAAAAACTATATCACCAACAGCTATCATGTTCATGTAACGGAGAAGATCGATGCGTTCAGCAAGTTAAAATTCGAGTCGGAATTCCAGAAGCTGTCTCCGGGCGGCGCTATCAGCTACATTGAGGTGCCCAACATGCAGACCAATATTCCGGCGGTGCTGTCGGTAATGAAGTTCATTTATGAGAATATCATGTACGCGGAGCTGAACACCAAGAGTGATTATTGTGAGTGCTGCGGCTACGATGGAGAGATCCAGATCAAGGAGCAGGAGGACGGCAAGCTCATCTGGGAATGCCCCAACTGCGGAAACCGTGATCAGGATAAGATGTTTGTGGCACGGCGGACCTGCGGTTATATCGGAACCCAGTTCTGGAATCAGGGACGTACCCAGGAAATCAAGGATCGTGTGCTTCATCTGTAAAATTATATAAACGGAATATGTGGCGCCGTGAACCGGCCGGGAAAGTCCGGTGCGGGCGGCGCCATTGATATCCGGAGAATTTCCGGCGGGGAGGTTGGATCATGAATTACGGAAACATAAAAGAATATGATATTGCAGACGGCCCGGGCGTGCGGGTGACGCTCTTTGTCTCCGGCTGCCGCAACTGCTGCAAGGGCTGCTTTAATTCGGAAACCTGGAACTTTCAATATGGACAGCCGTTTACGGAGGAGACCATGGAAACACTTCTCTCCTGCCTGGCTCCGGATTACATTCAGGGCTTTACACTCCTTGGCGGCGAGCCCTTTGAACCGGAGAACCAGAAAACCTGCGTGAAGATCCTGAAAAAAGTCCGTGAGACATATCCGGAAAAGGATATCTGGTGTTACAGCGGCTATCGTTATGATGTGGAGATGGCAGAAGGCGGCCGGGTCCATACCGATGTCACCGACGAGATGCTTTCCTATATTGATGTGCTGGTGGACGGAAAATTCATCGAAGAAGAAAAAGACATTACGCTCCGGTTCCGGGGAAGCCGGAACCAGAGGATACTGAAGCTGAAGGAACAGCAGGCACCGACAGGATCACGATAAAAAAGTACCAACGTATACTTGAGAGTAACACTGCCCATAGCTTGTCATAAAAGCGGTTTAATGGTATACTATGATAAGCTATGAGCAGTGCAAAACCCACGGGTATCTTCCGCAGGAACTTGTTCATGGCGGAAAGATACCCGTGGGTTTTATAGGGCGACAGCCCACAGCGAGAAAATCGAAGATTTTCGAGCGGGCACTGCGGGGGAGCTGCCGAAAACGAGGGAATCGAAGAGAAAATCGAAGATTTTCGAGATCGAAGATTTTCGAGCGGGCACTGCGAGGGAGCTGCCGAAAACGAGCCATGGCAGGTGAAAAATATAACTACAGCTTAAGGGGCTTGCTTTGTCCGGAGCCTGTGCCAAAGGAGAGTCTGATGAAAAATGATATAAAGCTGAAGGGCTGGCTTCAGGGATTTATGGGCTGGCCGTTTTATCTGGGAGCAATCGTGCTTCTTATGACGGGAGTGGCCTATAGCTTCAGTGTGCAGGCAGGGCTGATCTGCACCGGTTTAACAGTGGTCTATCTGATGATTGCCGGCTGGTTTTTTCTGATAAAGCGTCCGCTGATCATGCGGGAGCTTCTGGTGTTTGCCGTCAACCATGCGCAGATCCAGAAACAGCTTCTGTCGGATCTGGATGTTCCCTATGCGCTTCTGGACGAACAGGGACGGATCCTGTGGGTCAACCATGCGTTTTCCGGCGTGGTACGGAAGGATAAAAACTGGAAACGGAAGCTGAGTGATCTGTTCCCGGAGCTGCAGGATAAGGAGCTGTCCCCCTTTGAGGAGGAAAGGATTTATGATGTTTCTTATGAAAACCGCTACTATCGGCTTCATCTGAAAAATATCTATATGTCCGATGAATCGGAGCTGGAGGAGGAAGAGGGCTTCAGTGTCGGGCTGATCGCGGCATATCTGTTTGATGAGACGGAAAAGATCCGGTTCCAGCAGGAGATCGAAAATCAGAAGCTGGTGGCGGGGCTTATTTATCTGGATAATTACGAAGAAGCCCTTGAGAGCATCGAGGATGTGCGCCGTTCTCTGCTGATCGCACTGATCGACCGGAAGATCAACAAGTATGTCAACAGCATGGGCGGTATCGTAAAGAAGATCGAGAAGGATAAATATTTCATTGTCATAAAGAATCAGTACATGGACAATTTAAAGGCGGCCAGATTTTCGCTTCTGGAGGATGTAAAGACAGTCAATATCGGAAACGACATGGCGGTGACGCTGTCCATCGGTCTTGGCATGGGCGGAGGAAGCTATATCCAGAATTATGAATATGCCAGAACGGCTATCGATATGGCGCTTGGCCGCGGCGGTGATCAGGCAGTTCTCAAGGATGGCGAGACGATCACCTATTATGGCGGAAAATCCCAGTCTCAGGAGAAGAATACCCGCGTGAAGGCCCGTGTAAAGGCACATGCGCTGCGGGAGCTGATCGAGACCAGAGAGCAGGTATTCATCATGGGACACAAGATCGGCGATGTGGATTCTCTCGGCGCCGGGATCGGGATTTACCGGGCCTGCAGTGAGCTCAGCAAAAAGGCTCATATTGTGCTGGATGATGTGACTTCATCGGTGCGTCCTATTCAGGAGCGGTTCCTGAACAATCCGGATTATGCAGAGGATATGTTTATCCGCGGAGATAAAGCCATTGAGATGGCAGATGCCAATTCGCTGCTGGTGGTGGTGGATGTGAACCGCCCCAGCTTTACGGAGTGTTCCCGGCTGCTGGATATGATTCCGACGGTGGTCGTTCTGGATCATCACCGGCAGACAAGAGAGTGTATCACCAATGCGGTGCTTTCCTATGTAGAGCCGTATGCTTCCTCTGCCTGCGAGATGGTTGCGGAGGTGCTTCAGTATATCGGTGACAATGTGAAGATCCGACAGGCAGAGGCCGATGCCATGTACGCCGGAATCGTGATCGATACCAACAACTTTATGAATAAAACCGGTGTCCGTACCTTTGAGGCGGCGGCATTTCTGCGGCGCAACGGCGCAGATGTTACCAGAGTCCGCAAGATGTTCCGCGACAGCATGCCGGATTATAAGGCGAAGGCGGAGACGATCCACCGGGCGGAGGTCTTTGAGGATGCCTTTGCTATTGCAGTTTGCCCGGGCGAGAACATCGAGAGCCCGACCATCATCGGCGCCCAGGCAGCTAATGAGCTTCTGGATATTGTGGGCATCAAGGCGTCCATCGTACTGACAGAGTTTCAGGGCAAGATTTATATCAGTGCCCGTTCCATTGACGAGGTTAATGTGCAGCTGATCATGGAGAAGCTGGGCGGCGGCGGTCACATGAGTGTGGCGGGAGCTCAGCTCACAGACTGTACCATGGAAGAAGCGGTACAGAAGGTAAAAGAAACCATTAAGAAGATGTTAGATGAAGGAGAGTTATAACATGGAAATCGTATTATTGGAAGATGTAAAAGCCCTTGGGAAAAAAGGCCAGATCGTAAAGGTAAATGACGGGTATGCAAGAAACTTTATTCTGCCGAAGAAGCTGGGTGTCGAGGCCAATGCAAAGAACCTGAATGATTTAAAGCTTCAGCAGGCTCATGCCGATAAGGTAGCGGCGGAGCAGCTTGCGGCGGCAAAGGAGCTTGGAAAGAAGATCGAGGCCTCCAAGGTTGAGCTGGCGGTAAAATCCGGTGAGGGCGGAAAGGTATTCGGCTCTGTTTCCTCCAAGGAGATTGCGGCAGCGGTAAAAGAACAGCTTGGCCTGGAGCTTGACAAGAAGAAGCTTCAGATCCAGGAGCCCATTAAGAACCTGGGTGTTCATGAGGTCATGGTGAAGCTCCACAGAGAGGTGACTGCGAAGCTCCGGGTTCATGTGACAGAGCAGAAATAAGGAGGCTTCCATGGATGAAGCGATAATCAAACGGATCCAGCCCCACAGCATCGAGGCGGAGCAGTCTGTGATCGGCTCCATGCTGATGGATAAGGATGCAATCGTCACCGCCATGGAAACCGTCCATGGCGATGATTTTTATGACCGGCGCTACGGCGTTATGTTTGAGACCATGGTGGAGCTGTATTCCGAAGGAAAGCCGGTGGATCTGGTAACGCTCCAGGATCGCCTGCGGGAGAAAAATGTTCCGCCGGAGATCTGCAGCGTGGAGTTTATCCGGGATCTGATCACAGCTGTTCCGTATTCGTCCAATGTGCGCCAGTATGCCAGGATCGTTTATGAGAAAGCAGTGCTGCGGCGTCTCATCAAAACAAACGAGGAGATCGCCGATGCCTGCTACGGCGGCAATGAACCGCTGGAGGTGATCCTGGAGGATACCGAGAAACGGATTTTTGATCTTCTGAAGGATCGGAGCGGCGGAGATTTTACGCCGATCAAGGACATTGCCCTGGCAACGCTGGAGAAGATCGAGCAGGCCTCCAGAAATAAAAGTGCCATCACGGGAATTCCAACCGGCTTCACCGACCTGGATTACAAGCTGTCCGGTCTCCAGCCCTCGGATCTTGTCCTTGTGGCGGCCCGTCCGTCCATGGGAAAAACAGCATTTGTGTTAAACATTGCCCAGTATGCGGCATTGCGGAAAAATTATACAGTGGCGATCTTCAGTCTGGAAATGTCCAAGGAACAGCTGGTGAACCGTCTGTTTGCCATGGAGTCAAGGGTGGATTCTCAGGCATTGCGGACCGGAAATCTGTCGGACACCGACTGGGACAAGCTGGTAGAGAGCGTCGGGATTATCGGAAGCTCCCGTCTGATCATCGATGATACGCCGGGAATTTCGGTTTCGGAGCTTCGTTCCAAGTGTCGGAAATTCAAGCTGGAGTATGGCCTGGATCTGATCATCATCGACTATTTACAGCTCATGTCCGGCGGAAAGCGTTCCTCTGAGAGCCGGCAGCAGGAGATCTCGGAGATTTCAAGGTCCTTAAAGGCAATTGCCAGAGAGATCGGTGCGCCGGTGATCGCCCTGTCCCAGCTTTCCCGTGCAGTGGAAAGTCGAAACGACAAGCGGCCCATGCTGTCAGACCTTCGAGAGTCGGGCGCCATCGAGCAGGATGCCGATGTGGTCATGTTTATTTATCGTGATGATTATTATAATAAGGATACGGAAAATCCAAACATTGCGGAGATCATCATCGCAAAACAGAGAAACGGCCCTACCGGAACGGTCAATCTGGTATGGCTGCCGGATTATACGAAGTTTGTGAGTATGGAGAAATAACCGATGGCGAAAGAAATCTGGAAACCGGGAAATATGCTTTATCCTGTTCCGGCTGTTTTAGTGAGCTGCCAGAACCGGGAAGGAAAGAAAAATCTGTTTACGGCCGCATGGACGGGGACGATCTGTGCCAATCCGCCCATGGCGTACGTTTCTGTCCGCCCGGAGCGGTATTCCTATGGTATGATCCGCGAGACCGGGGCATTTGTGATCAATCTGACCACAGAAGCCATGGCGCGGGCGGTGGATTACTGCGGTGTCAAAAGCGGCCGGGATGTGGATAAATGGAAGGAAACCGGCCTGACACCGGAGGCAGCCTCTGAGGTGGAAGCCCCCATGGTGGCGGAAAGCCCGGTGAGTATTGAATGTAAGGTGACCGAGGTGAAGGAGCTGGGCTCCCATCATATGTTCCTGGCGCTGGTAAAGGCGGTTCAGGTTGATCCTGCCTATCTGGATGAGTCGGGGAAATTCCGGCTGGAGAAGGCCGGGCCTCTGGCTTATTCCCACGGGACATATTTCGGACTTTCCGAGGCTCTCGGAACCTTTGGCTACAGCATTCGCAGGAAAACGACAAAACCGAAGAAAAATCAGAAAAGAATTCCGGGAAGACCGGGAAAACGCATTGAAAAGAAACCGCAAAATGGTATATAATGGCAGGGAAAGGCAGAAAATTCCCTGCCATTACCTGTATCAGAAAGGAGTTTCGAGGTTTGGCCCATTATTTGATCTCGGAGGCTTCCAGAAGACTTCATGTGGAGGCTCATGTGTTACGATATTGGGAGGAAGAGTTACAGCTTGAAATACCCAGGAACGAGTTAGGACATCGCTACTATACAGAAAAACAGCTCGCGCTGTTTCAGAGGATAAAAGAATTAAAGGAACTTGGATACCAGCTGAAGGCCATAAGAACCAGCCTGCACGAGGAAGAGGAGCAGGAGGCGGCAGAGGAGGCTGGCTTTTTCGTGGAAGACTCCGGGGAAGATTCCATGGAAGGCTCCGTGGAAGATTCCGTGAAAGAGGATCTTCCGTTCACGATCCTGCCCGGACAGAAAACCGAGGACAGGCAGCTTCCATTGGAAGCATCCGGCTCGGTACATACGGATGAAGCCTTCTCCTTGGCATCTCCGGAAAAGCTGGAGCAGTTCCAGAATATCATGACCGAGGTCATGACGGAGGCGCTGCGCCGCAACCATGAGGAATTCAGCCGCCAGGTCGGCGGCGAGATCTCCGATAAAATTTCAGATAAAGTGGCGAAAGAGATGAACTGCATCATGCGCGACAGGGAAGAACGGGAGGAGGAACGCTACCGGAAGCTGGACGAAACGATCCGGGCCTGTCAGCGGGTACAGAAGCAGAAACGGGAGGCGGCTGCCACCAGAGTACCGGGGCGGAGACGAAAGAAGCTGTGGGGACACAAGAAGTGAACACATAGATGATGAGATCAGGAAAGAGATAAGAACAGATTCCTTATAATACGGCAATCAATGCCATAAAAGAGATCGTTCGAAGTGGGATATTTTGAAAACACAGAAACGGGCAGTGTCCCATTCCAGGCGACTGACTTCCGGGTGGAAGAAGTCTGGAATGGAACCTGCCCGTTTCGTCTGTATCCTAAACCATAGGTATCTTAAACCATATTTCCCTCAATCGGCGCACCGCTCATGAACGAAGCTGCGTTGGACAGGGTCGTATCGGCGATGGCATCCAGTGCCTCTTTGGTGAAGAAGCCCTGATGGGAGGTGATGATGACATTGGGGAAGGAGAGCAGTCTTGCCGTGGTGGAATGCTCCAGGATCTCATCGGAACGATCCTCGAAAACGTTAGGGGTTTCTTCCTCGTAAACATCCAGGCCGACGCCGAAGAACTTGTGGGCGCGGATTCCGAGAACCAGGTCATCGGTACGGATCAGGCCGCCGCGGGAGGTGTTGATGAGGATCACACCGTCTTTCATCTTTTCAATGGTATCTTTATTGATCAGATGATAGGTGCTGTCCATCAGCGGGCAGTGGAGGGAGATCAGGTCACTGGAAGCGAGAAGCTCATCCAGGCTGACATAGGTGACAAAATCCAGGCTGGGATTCTGGTAAACATCATAGGCAATGACGTTCATGCCGAAGCCATGGCAGATCCGTGCCATGGCAGCGCCGATCTTTCCGGTGCCGATGATGCCGGCGGTCTTTCCGTGGAAGTTGGAGCCCATAAGGCCGTTTAAGCTGAAGTTGTTTTCACGAACCTTGATATAGGCCTTATGAAGATGACGGTTGACAGCCAGGGCCAGAGCCATGGCATGCTCCGCAACTGCTTCGGGGGAATAGCCGGGCACACGCATCACGATCATGTCGTGCTTTCTGGCGATGTCCAGATTTACATTATTGAAGCCGGCGCAGCGCAGCAGGATCAGCTTTACGCCGCATTCATGAAGCACATCCAGGGTCTCAGCGCCAAGATCGGAGCTTACAAAGGCGCAGATTGCTTCATATCCTTTGGCCAGGGAAGCCGTCTTGGGGGAGATATCTGTTTTCAGATAATCAATGGTGATATCGGAAAAATTGGGAAGGCACTGTTCAAAGCTGTCTTTGTCATAAGGCTTGGTGTCATAAAATAAGATTTTCATAAAATTCCTCCTTATATATATGAAAGTATGGGTGAAATGGGACAGGATATTCCGATATAGGGGAATTTGTCCCACAGAAACGTTAAAATAATAACAAACTGTTTTGGAAAAAGAGGAGAGCCCTTTCAGCTCTCCTCGCGGATTTGCCGAAATTATTCAGCGGAGATAGCGTCCATGGGACATGCAGCTTCGCAAGCGCCGCAGTCTACGCACTCATCAGCGTTGATTTCGTACTTGCCATCACCTTCGGAGATTGCGGATACGGGACATTCATCAGCGCAGGTACCGCATGCTACACATTCATCAGAAATAACTCTTGCCATAATTGAAATCCTCCTTTTCTTATCAACAGATTGAATCTTATGCGCACAGAGTAAACGGGTCTGTGCCGCTAAGCGTATTGTAATACAGGTGTTCCATAATTTCAAGTGCAAAATCAAGTGCAATCTGTGGCTTAATGAGAATGAAATTCAGCTGCCGGATAACGGGAAAGAAACAGCATTTCAGAAAGCAGTCCGGGCAGGATCCGGACGCATCGTGCCTGCCGCGCAGGCTTTACATACACCGGAAAATAGGGTATAATACGAAAAGTAGTCCGCAAAAAAAGCGGAAGTTTATAGACAGGAGGAATAATGTCATGGCTAAGGTGACTAAGGATACTTTAATTGGTGAGGCAATTCAGATCGATCAGGGGATCGTTCCCATTCTGATGGGTGCAGGTATGCACTGCATCGGCTGCCCCGCTTCTCAGGCAGAGTCTCTTGCAGAGGCTGCAATGGTTCACGGAATCGATGCAGACACTCTGGTGAACACCGTGAATGAATATCTGGCAACAAAGGAACAGTAATATGGACAAGCAGGTTATATTAACGGGAGACCGCCCGACGGGGCGGCTTCACGTCGGACATTATGTTGGCTCTTTAAAGGAGCGGGTACGGCTTCAGAATTCCGGGAAGTTCGATGAGATCTATATTATGATCGCCGATGCCCAGGCGCTGACCGACAATGCGGAGCATCCGGAAAAGGTCCGCCAGAATATCATGCAGGTAGCGCTGGATTATCTGGCCTGCGGTCTTGATCCGGAGAAATCCACACTGTTTATTCAGTCCATGGTTCCGGAGCTTACCGAGCTGACATTCTACTATATGAATCTGGTAACGGTTTCCAGAGTTCAGAGAAATCCTACGGTAAAGGCTGAGATCCAGATGAGAAATTTTGAGGCCAGCATCCCGGTGGGATTCTTCTGTTATCCCATCAGCCAGGCGGCTGACATTACGGCTTTCCGGGCAACGGCAGTTCCCGTCGGTGAGGATCAGCTTCCCATGCTGGAGCAGTGCAAGGAGATCGTTCATAAATTTAATTCTGTTTACGGGGAAACCCTGACGGAGCCGGAAATCATTCTGCCGAAGAATTCTTCCTGCCTGCGTCTTCCCGGCATCGACGGAAAGGCGAAGATGAGCAAGTCTCTCGGAAACTGCATCTATCTTTCCGAGGAACCGGATGAAATCCGGAAGAAGGTCATGTCCATGTTCACCGATCCCAATCATCTGCGCGTGGAGGATCCCGGTGAGGTGGAGGGAAATCCGGTATTCATTTATCTGGATGCATTCTGCAGACCGGAATATTTCGAAGAATTTTTACCGGAGTACAGCGGTCTGGACGAGCTGAAGGCTCATTATAAGCGCGGCGGACTCGGCGATGTGAAGGTGAAGAAGTTCTTAAACAAGGTGATCCAGGCAGAGCTAGCACCGATCCGTGAACGGAGAAAGCTCTGGGAGAGCCGTCTTCCCGAGGTTTATGAGATCCTTCGTGCCGGAAGTGCAAAAGCGCAGGAGACCGCGGCAAAGACCCTTGCCGATGTACGCCATTCCATGAAGATCGATTATTTTGAGAATGATAATCTGTTAAAGCCGTAAAGAAATCGTTTATACGGAGGGCTGACACACTGAGTAAGCAGTGTGTCAGCCCGTTTTTGCTTTAACACTAAAAAAATTACATAATACAGGCAAATTATGAGACACTGGAAGCTGCATTTAAAGCACTGAATGGAAGTAACCATACACTGACTCTGAAGGATGAATCAGCATGGAATGCGGCAACCCCGGTGTACTGGACTGCCGGTAAAAAGAACGGTTATGCTGCCAGCCTGACGGCTGCCCTGACGGAGGCTTACAAGGCCAACGCCGGTGACATTACCATTGTATGCCGTCCCGGTTCGAATGTGGGCGTGATGACTCATGGTCATGTGGCGGATAATATTACGATTTATGGTAATCACGCCTATATTTCCGTCGGTGAGTGCGACCTGGAGGTTGATACATTCGCTTTCAGCCGTGAAACCGGTAAACAGGATAAGGAAAACGGTGTTTATCTGGACAAAAATATCACGATTACAGGCTATGAGCTGGATAATCTGGGCGTTTGGGGTAAGCAGCACACAGAACATACAGTGAATGTGAATCTGACTAACTGCGACAGTTCTAACGGAATCACAGTTCAGCGTGTGTATATCAGCGGAACCACTGGCGTAAATAATATTACGCTGACAGGATGTGATTTCGCAACAAAAGCAACATCTGTTTATTTTAACACAGGTGGAACGGTTGTCATTGACAGCTGTTCTTTTACGGGAGCACAGGTTCCCGTGAACTTTAACCATAAGACTGGCGGTGCTCTGACGGTATCTGTCAAGAGCTGTAAGTTTGACCGCTGTGGCGATGCCGGAGCATGGAAGCAGTTTGCTGCACCTGTCCGTTTTGTAAACAGTGGAAGCGGCACAACGAGCGCAGAGGTTGCTGGCTGTACATTCACCGGTACAGTAGGAAGTAACGGAGACATTCTGCTGGGTGATGGCCGTGAAAATCAGGCGTCCAATGATGTGAGCCTGAAAGTGACCAATACTGCAGCTGAGGTACAGGCACAGAAGCCCGGATATTATACCAGTACGGGCACAGATGAAAGCAAGCGGGGCACAAAGTCAGTTGCGGAGAATGATACGCTGACGACCAGTGTAGAGGCTATAACTTCCGGCACAACAGCTGATAAAGGTACCGAGACAAATCCTTATACGCTGGATGAGCTGAGCACGATGACCCGTGCAGAGTATGTTACAGCACAGACCGCACTGGGCGGTACCATGTATGTAACGGTCGGTGACTATTCTTACGATACGAATGGTGTTCTTGGCAACGGTGAGCGTAACGATACTCCCGGTCAGACACCTGACCATACCAAACTTAATGCTTATGGTGAAAATGGTGAAAAGAATGATGGCGCCAACGGCAAAAATATTGTGTTTGTTGGTGGAAGCATCACCAGCGGGGCTACCGGCTATACCAGCATTGACCATATTGGGACATCTCTGCTGCTGGCAGTGCCTGCCTATACCAATGTGACATTCAAGGGTGTGACATTCAACAATGTAATGAGCTTTGATTATCAGCTGTTTACTTTTCCCTGGAGCCAGCTGGGAGAAGTTTTTGTGGATGAAACGGCCGAATCCGAAAATGGACAGAACGGCGTATCCGATCAGACCGAAACCTCGGGTGAGGCCGCCGCATCCGATCAGACCGTTGCCGCACAGCAGGGAGCAAGCCTTACCTGGCTCTGGGTTACGCTGGGGGTTGTCGCGGCAGCAGCGGTGTGTGTTGTGATGGTTGTAATGCGAAAGAAAAAGAAGTAAAGCGATACGAAAGGCGCAGGAGGGTAAGAAAGCCCTCCTGCGTTTTTTGTGCGGAAGAATTTCCAAGAAGAATTTCCAACAAAAAGAGACATTGTCGAATGGGGGTTCCTATGTTAAACTGTAAGTGTCATTTCCTGCAGTTATAGAAAGTGAGAATACTTCTTGAATCTGCAAAAAACAATGATTGGAGACAGCCGTGTGCAGTACGATGAAGCGGCAAAGCGGCTTCTGGCACAGAAATCGCTGCTGGCTCTGATCTTAAAGTATACGACAGAGGAATTTCAGGAAATGGCGGAAGAGGAAATCGAGGAATGTATCGAGGGAGTACCGGAGATTTCCTCGATCAGTGTAGACCCGGAAGAGCATATGCTGCGGACAGAGCCTGCCTGTGAGCCGGGAAATTCCGGTGGAAAGGCAGCTGAACAGTTGGAACATCCGAGAGAAATCCAGGGATTATCCAACGAAAGTGTGATCGCCGGGGAAGGAAAAGTTACATACGATATTCGGTTTGTTGTTTACAGGCCGGGAAAAATACAAAAGATAAAGCTGATGATCAATATTGAAGCACAGAAAAAATGGAATCCAGGTTATGAAATTGTAACCAGAGGAATTTTCTACTGCGCCCGTATGATCTCAGGACAGAAGCACACAGAGTTTCACCACTCTGATTATGATAAGATCAAGAAGGTTTATTCCATCTGGATCTGTATGAATGCACCCGAAAACGGGATTGCGGATTATCAGATCGTACGGAAAAATCGTCTTGGGGAGAATCAGGTCAGCCGCCAGGCTTATGACAAGCTTGCTGTTGTAGTGGTTGGGCTGAAACCGGGAAGTGAGACCGATCATCGTCTGGTGCAGGTGCTGAGCACGCTGTTTTCAGAGAGTATGAGTCTTTCAGAAAAGGAAGAACGGCTGAAAGCGTGTGATGTGATCCTCACCGAAGAAGCGAGAAAGGAGGCAGGCAGTATGTGTAATCTGGGAGAAGGAATCTGGGAGCGCGGCGTGGAAGCCGGGATTCAGACCGGAATTCAGCAGGGGATTCAGACTGGAATTCAACAGGGGATTCAGACCGGAATTCAACAGGGGATTCAGACCGGGATTCAACAGGGAATTCAGACCGGAATTCAACAGGGGCAGATACAGGTAATTGTACAGCTGATCCGGAACGGAACGATATCAGTGGAGGCCGGCGCCGAGGTATTGAAAAAGAGTCCGGAGGAAATGGAACAGATCTGCAAAGAAGCCTGATGTTATGAAACGAAGGTTTCTGGAAAACAGGAACAAAGCCTGAAAACGGCAGAGCAGTACGTATCAGAAACGAAAAACCAAAGCAGGAAATGATAAATGGCAGGGGCTGAAAATGCCCTTGCCACTATTTTTGTCTTCGGTCGGGATTCCGCCTCCATTGCGGTGCGGGAACAGAACATTGGCACCGGTGAGAGATACACCCGGGCAATTGGTAAGGCTGCTGGAGGTCTGTCTGGAGTTAAAGAGCGCTCAGTACCTGGATCGCAAGTCCGTCAATGATAAGCTCGAAATGCTCTTCAAAATAGGATTCTGTGGCGTAGGAGCTTTTCACGCGGGAGCCGAATTCCTGAATGGTGTTCAGAACACGCGCAAAGGCGTTTTCTTCATAGCCCTGGCGGCTGATGACGAGATAATAATCCTTTGCGGCAGGATCACGGTAGAGGGAATTGTGACCATCAAAAGAACTGTCCAGTACCTGGGCAGCCTGAGTTACCGCGTCCAGAGTCGGAAACTGATAGATCCGGGCTGTTTCGGGCTGCTCCGGTTTTTCGGCTGCGGCCGGTTCCGGTCCGCGGGGAAGGTCTGCTCCCTCCAGAAGCTGCTGTAGTGTATCCTCCATGGAGAAATCCTCGCTGCCGGTGGGGGTGAACCTGGAAAAACGGGTGTCCAGCTCTTCGGGATCATCGACTTTAGTGATGACCAGCATGATGCTGTTGCCGGAAAGAGGGATCGCTTCAACCATCAGTGGATTATCCTCGACCTCGAAACCAAAATCGGTGAACGCCTGCTCCATCATTTCCTGAAACAGCCCCTTCGCTTTGGCACTTCCATATGCCAGCTCGCCAAGGTTTAACTGCCGCTCGCTGAGATCACTGCTGCTCAGCGTGCAGCGAATCTGATTTTCGTTGATTTTCTCTATTTTCAAATGCTCACTTCCTGTCCTGAAACGCCGCCGGGGTGAAAACCCATCATTGCGGCATGCTTTGTTTATGGCTGGATATAGTATAAACAATCAGGCGGAAGATGTAAAGTGGGAGGAAGAGGAAAATTCTGTATTGAAAATGCTGTCTGTAGAAAGGAAGCCTGGAGCTGGTGAGGACAAAGGAAGTCTGTAACAGTCGTTCAGGGTCTTACTTTGTCGAATCGCTTGCGCTTTTCTGTAAGGTATTGTAACATATTCGCAAGCAGTCCTTTGTTTTATTCTGATTGTGTTATTCTAATCGTTTTATTCTAATGCCCGTTCGGGCGGATTTTCCCGGAAAAATATAACAACTTAAATCAACAGAAAATTCAGGAGAAGATGGTATGGCAAAAAAGAAAAAGATGTCAAAAGAGGAGCGGGAGCGTTATGATGCACTGGTGATGCAGATGAAGCAGTATGAAAAGCAGGGCATTGGTCTGAGCCTCAGCGGGCGGGAAATGTCCGCCGAAGAGATCGCCGGTGCATGTGCAGTGCGGGAGCATGGCATGTATATGGGCGATTATATCTGGACTGCGGACGGCCGCCTCTCGGAAATACGCTATGATAAGATCGAGGAAGAACCTGAAACAAGAACAAAAACACCGCAGTAAACAAATCGGACAGACCCGGCGAAAACCGGAAATGTACAATCATTGGGCGGAAGCCCACTCTCATCTATAAAAGAGTCTGGCTCGGAAGATATTAAAATTTTCTGATTTTTTTCCATCACAGGCGGATTTTAAAAAATGTATGCTATACTGTAATCGGCACCAGGGAAAAACAGATGAGGTTACAGTTATGGCAGAATTACGAAGAACGTATGACAGGCGGGGACAAAAAACCGGAAAAGCCGGGGTCAGATCGTCTGAACCGATAAGAAACAGAAGAGGACGGAGAAAGCAAAAGCACCGTTCGCCGGCGGGAATTGCTTTTCTTCTTGCGGTGCTGGCGTTTCTTGCGGTCTGTGGCTATGTGCTGCTGCGAAAATACGGGCCGGGGCGTACCTGGGCGGATTATGGAACCGTTTATGGTATGGGAGCCGAAGAAACGGCAGTGTTTTATAACGGGGTACAGGCCGAAGGAACAGCAGTGATCCGGAATGACCGCATCTATGTGCCGGACGGCGCAGCCTCTGAGGCTGACAGCCGCTGGTATCTCAGTGACGAAGGACTGCTTCTTTATTCACTGGCGGACGAGACGGTGGAGATTCAGCCGTCATCGACCGCGTATACAAGAAACGGCGCGGTAACAGATGTGGGCTATGAGATCTTCTTTGTGGAAGAGGGAACGGCCTACATATCCGTAGATTTTATGGAGAGCTTTGCCGGAGTGAAGGCAAGCAGCTTTCCGGCAGATGAAGAGAAAGAAGTTCCGGCAAGGCTGTATCTGGACAGCGACTGGGGAACCCATGAACAGGCGCAGGCAGCCGGAAAAACGGCTGTGCGGATCCTGGCCGGGATCAAAAGTCCGATCCTGACAAAGACAAAAAAAGGAAGTACCCTTCAGATTATAGATTCCGTGGATGACTGGACAAGAGTGCGGACTGAGGACGGGTTTATCGGGTATGTGAAGACCGGCCAGCTGAAAAACAGAGAAGAATATGAACTGACATCATCGGTGAGCCTGCCGGAGTACACCACGATCCATCTGGACGAGCCGGTCTGCATGGCGTGGCACCAGGTGTTTTCAGCGGCGGACAATGAAAAGCTGTCGCTGTATCTGGAAGATACCGAGGGGATCAATGTGCTTTCTCCCACCTGGTTTTCGGTGACGGATCATGCGGGGACCCTGGATTCTCTGGCGGACGCTTCCTATGTGGCACAGGCCCATGAACAGGGGATTCAGGTCTGGGTATTGATCGATGATTTTAATACCGATGTGGATGATCTGACGCTGCTTTCCTCTACGGCGGCGCGGAAAAGCATGATCGACCAGCTTCTGACGGCAGCGGCGGAAACAGGATTTGACGGGATCAATCTGGATTTCGAGAGTATCAGGCAGGACAGTGCTTCCCATTATCTTCAGTTTGTCCGGGAGCTTTCTGTTGCATGCCGGAAAGCAGGACTGGTATTTTCGATTGATAATTATTCCAGCGGACGGAGCTGGTATAATCTCCGTGAGCAGGGCATGGTGGCAGATTATATCGCAATCATGGGCTACACAGAGCATTACAAGGGCTGCTGCTCCGGAACAAATGCATCGCTGAGCTTTTCGGAGAATGGGATCAAAACGGCACTCCAGTATGTTCCTGCGGATAAGGTCATTAACGGACTTCCGTTTTATATGCGGCTCTGGAAGGAGACACCGGAGGAAAACGCCGGAGCAGACGAAACGCTGTATGAGGATGGAAAGTCGGTGTATGACGGAAAATATGCGAGAGATTCCAGGGCCATCAGCATGAGTGAGGCTCAGAGCTTGATTTCCGAGCATGGTGTGACACCGGAGTGGGATGACAGTCTGGGCCAGTATTATGCTCAGTATGAGGAGGATGGTTCCACCTACCGGATCTGGGTGGAGGATTTGAAATCCCTGGAATTAAAGATGCAGAAGGTACAACAGTACGGAATTGCCGGAGCGGCATTCTGGAAGCTGGGGCTGGAGACCAGCGATGTCTGGCCGATGATCGGAAGATATCTGCGGCGTTAGCAGAAATACGGAAGCATACCTGAGACGTTGAAATGTCCGGGCTTGTCTTGTGCAGAGCAGCACAAGGCGGCCTGGGCATTTTTTGTTTCATAAGAAAGTACGTCCTGTGAAACAAAAACGCTCCGTTTGACCGGAAAGTATATCCTGCGAACAGAAATACTTTTCAGAGTTTATTGTCTGAAAAATGGAAAGGATTTCCGGCGACTGAATGGACAACGGACGAATCAGAAACGCTCAAGGAGGAAATAATTTTTAAGAAGAGAGAAAGGAGGATAATGGAATTGGAAGAGTTTGTTTTAAAACCTCGCATTTATATGGGAAAAGGCGGACTGGATAAGCTTCTGACCGGTGTAGATCGGGCGTTTATTGTAACAGACCGTTTTATGCACGAAAGCGGGAAGGTGAGCTATCTGACAGAACCCATGAAAGCACATGGCATCAGATACGAGATTTTTTCAGATGTAAAGCCTGATCCCGATATCGCAACGGTAACAAAGGGGATCGGACAGCTTCTGGACTTTAAGCCGCAGATCCTGTTTGCATTGGGTGGAGGCTCTCCCATTGATGCGGCAAAGGCCATGAACTGGCTGTCGGTAAAGGGCGGGCTGGCTGAAAAAATCACCCTTGTGGCGATTCCGACTACAAGCGGGACCGGTTCTGAGGTAAGCCGTTTTTCGGTGATCAGCGATCCGGAAAAAGCTGCGAAATATCCGTTGATCTCAGATGAAGTGCTTCCGGACGCCGCAATTCTGGACGCAGAGCTGGTAAAAACCGTTCCGCCGTCTGTTACAGCAGACACGGGGATCGATGTATTTACCCATGCGATTGAAGCGTTTGTGTCGACCGGAGCGGATGATTTTACCGATGCTGCGGCAGAAAAAGCATTAAAGCTGGTTCGGAGCAGCCTGTTGAAAGCTTATAAGAATCCGGACGATCTGGAGGCAAGACAGAAGATGCACCATGCGTCCTGTCTGGCAGGGATCGCATTCAGCAATGCCGGCCTGGGACTGGTTCACGGAATGGCACATACCATGGGAGCCCATTTTCACATTCCCCATGGGAGAGCAAACGGAATCCTGCTTCCCTATGTCATGGCATTTAATGCGGGCTGTCATGACAGCCTGACGCCGGTGGCTGCCAGATATGCAAGGATCGCCAGGGTACTCCGTCTGGAGGGACCCAGTATCCGTCAAAGTGCATTCAGTGCCGTGCGGACGGCAAGGCAGTATGTGAGACAGCTTCATATTCCGGATACAATCCAGGCTGCAGGAATCAGCAGGGAGCAGTTTGAGGCAGCTCTGGACGAGATGGCAGAGGCGGCGCTCATGGATGCCTGCACAGGCACAAATCCCAGATCCTGTACAGAGGAGGAGATCAGGGAAATTTTCCGGCGTGCTTATACCGGAAAGCTGATCTGACTGGAAAGGGGAAAAAGGAATCATGTACGAAGATAAGAAAGAGCGGATCATACAGGAATTTGTGCCCGGCAGGCAGGTTACACTGGCTCATGTGATCCCCCATCCCGTAGAAGCGCTGTACGGAAAGATGGGACTGGTAGACGGTAAGGGTGCCATCGGCATTTTTACGATAACGCCAAGCGAGGGAGCCATCATTGCTGCCGATGTGGCAAGTAAGGCTGCGGATATTACGATCGGATTTGTGGACCGGTTCAACGGTTCCCTGATTATCACCGGTGATGTTTCTGCTGTGGAGGCTGCGCTTCATGATGTGATGAGCGTGCTCTGTGATTCTATGGGCTTTGCACCGGCACCGGTGACCAGATCCTGACAGGAGGTTTCCGGGTGGAAGAAACAAAAAAAATGAAACGCGTGATTTTGATCGGGCCGTCCATGGCAGGGAAGACAACGCTTTGCCAGTATATCAGCCATGAAGACCTGAACTATAACAAGACTCAGACTGTAGAGGTAGTAAACGGAACCATGATCGATACTCCGGGAGAGTATTTGGAGCGGACGTACATGCGGGGAGCGCTGATCGTTACGGCAGTTGACGCAGACCTGATCATTCTGGTCCAGCCGGTCGGAACGGCTATGAACATGTTTCCGCCGGGATATTCCAGCAGCTTTGCCAAGCCCTGTATCGGGGTTGTGACAAAAGCAGACCTGGGAGATGCCGGGCAGATCAGGGAGGCCTGGAGATATTTGAAGGCAGCCGGCGCGAGGAGGGTTTTTGTTACCAGCAGTTATGAGGGAACCGGGTTCGGGGAATTTCTCGATTACCTGAAAAGTGAGCAGTAAAACCGGGGGAGAGTAAAAGGAGGAAAAAGGTATCATGAAAGAACAGATTCTCAGTGTAGGTATTGATATCGGAACCTCAACGACTCAGCTGATCTTCAGCCGTCTTACGATCGTGAATCTGGCGAGCAGCTATACCGTACCCAGGATCAGCATCGTGGATAAGGAAGTGATCTATCGGAGCAGTATCTATTTTACCCCGCTGAAGTCCCAGACAGAGATTGATGCGGAAAAGGTCCGCGAGATCATCCGGAAGGAATATGAGAAAGCGGGAATGAAGCCGGAGAATCTGAAGACCGGTGCGGTGATCATTACGGGGGAGACGGCCAGAAAGCAGAATGCCAACAGCGTCCTGGAGACACTCAGCGACATGGCCGGCGATTTCGTGGTTGCAACGGCGGGGCCGGATCTGGAGTCGGTGCTTTCCGGCCGGGGTGCAGGTGCAGACCGGATCTCGGAAGAAAAACGGGAAGTGGTGGTTAATATCGACATCGGCGGCGGAACCAGCAACCTTGCATTTTTCCAGAAGGGAGCGGTCCGCGGGACAAGCTGTCTGGATATTGGCGGACGGCTGATCAAGGTGGAGAACGGTGTAATTACCTATGTTTTTCCGACAATAAAAGAACTGGCGGAAGCTCATGATATCCGGATCCAGGCTGGAGACCGGGCAGATGAAAAGCTGCTTTACCGGGTCTGCGAATATATGGCAGACCAGCTCGCCATGGCGATCCATTTAAAGGAGGCAGACAGCTTTCATAAGAAGCTGTATACCAACGACGGAAAGCCACTGGCAAAGGAGCCGCCTGTCACAGCGGTAACATTTTCCGGAGGCGTGGCAGAGTGCATGCGTCATCCGACGGAAACAGATCCGTTCCGTTTCGGGGATGTGGGCGTCCTGCTTGCAAAGGCAGTGAAGGCGAACTCGTCCTTTGGAAGAATCCATCAGTATGAGGCAGCGGAAACTATCCGGGCAACGGTTGTCGGTGCAGGAACTCATTCCACAAGTGTAAGCGGAAGTACCATCAGCTACCAGCGGGATAAGCTCCCTATTAAGAATATGCCGGTGATACGGATCCAGGCAGAGGATGAGCAGGAGCACGGGCATTTTGTGGAAACACTGAAGCGTGGCCTCGCTTTTTATGTGGAGGACGGAAAGCAGGAGCCGGCAGCGATTGCATTTTCTGGAGCGTATCATACCGGATTCCGGCAGATCCAGGAGCTTGCAGCCTGGATCCTTGAGGGAGCAGGCGGGATCTTAAACAGTGTGCATCCTCTGATCCTGGTGATTGAGAATGACATTGCAAAGGTTCTCGGAAATGCGCTGAATGTGATGCTGGAACGGAAAAAGGAAGTAATCTGTATTGATGGGATCCACGCATCTGACGGCGACTATATTGACATCGGGGAACCGGTGGCAGAGGGACGGGTCGTTCCTGTGGTTATCAAAACACTGATTTTTAACTCATAAGGAATAACTCCTTACAGAAACGAAATCCTAAGAACAGAATTTACATGCAGATTGATTGACTCCGAAAAAAGAATTGGTGAAACAAAAAACAGAAAAGGAGATGGAAACAATTGATTCTTAAAACAAAACTATTTGGAAAAGTGTATCAGTTTAAGTCTCTTTGTGAGGTTATGGCGAAAGCGAACGAAGAAAAATCCGGCGATAAGCTGGCAGGGATCGCAGCAGAGTCCGCGGAAGAGCGTGTAGCGGCAAAGGCGGTTCTTTCTCATATCACACTTCAGGATCTGCGAAATAATCCGGCTGTGCCTTACGAGGAAGATGAAGTTACCAGAATTATTCAGGACGATGTGAATGAGGCCATTTACAATGAGATCAAGGGCTGGACGGTTGGTGAATTCCGTGAGTGGATCCTGGATACTCAGACCACAGGTGCTATGATCCGGCGCGTGTCCAGAGGCCTGACTAGTGAGATGGTTGCCGCTGTGTGCAAGCTTATGAGCAATCTGGATCTGGTGTACGGAGCAAAGAAGATCACAGTTACGGCACACTGCAATACCACGATTGGTCTTCCCGGAACCTTCTCCTCCAGACTTCAGCCGAACAATACCATCGATGATCCCAAGGGTATTACGGCTTCCGTACTGGAAGGCCTGAGCCTTGGCTGCGGCGATGCAGTTATCGGCCTGAATCCCGTAGATGATTCCGTGGAAAGCGTTTCCACGATCCTGAAACGCTTTGATGAGATCAAGAATAAATATGAAATTCCGACACAGATCTGTGTACTGGCACATGTGACGACACAGATGGAAGCAATCCGAAAGAATCATGTGCCGATCGATCTGATGTTCCAGTCCATCGCAGGCTCTCAGAAAGGAAATGAGGCGTTCGGTCTGAACGCATCCATGATCCAGGAGGGGCATGACATGATGCTCAAGGAAGCGACCAGTACAGGTCCTAATGTGATGTACTTTGAGACCGGACAGGGCTCTGAGCTCTCCTCCGACGCGCATCATGGCTGGGATCAGGTGACCATGGAGGCAAGATGCTACGGCTTCGCAAAGCGGTATCACCCGTTCCTGGTTAATACGGTTGTAGGCTTCATCGGACCGGAATACCTGTATGATTCCAAGCAGGTAACAAGAGCCGGACTGGAGGATCATTTCATGGGCAAGCTGACCGGAATCCCTATGGGCTGCGACGCATGCTATACCAACCATATGAAGACAGACCAGAATGATATCGAGAACCTGGCAACCCTGCTGGTAGCCGCAGGCTGCAACTATATCATGGGCGTACCTCAGGGCGATGACTGTATGTTAATGTACCAGTGCACCGGCTTCCATGAAGCAGCGGCACTCCGTGAAGTATTCGGACTCCGTCCCATTAAGGAATTTGACCAGTGGCTGGAGAAATGGGGACTTTCCAGAGACGGAAAGCTGACTTTGCTGGCCGGCGACGCATCTGTATTCTTAAAGTAGGAGGTATGGAATCTTGGTAAACGAAAATGATTTAAGAAATATTATCGCCCAGGTATTATCCGAGATGAACCTGGACGGCGGACAGACCGAAAAGGCAGAACACAAGGATCCGTTCACCGATATCCCCGGCTCCAATGCGGCGGCAGAGGAAATGCCCCATCTGGTTCCTCCGACCATCGAGGACGGCTGCATTCCCGATGTAGGTACGGTGGATCTCAAGCAGCAGTATCTGGTAAAGGACCCGGTAAACAAAGAAGCATTTTATGATCTGAAGCAGTATGCACCCTGCCGTCTCGGAATCGGTAAGGCGGGCGCAAGATACAAGACAGATCCTGTGCTGCAGTTCCGTGCCGCACATTCCGCTGCACAGGACGCTGTATTCTCTGATGTAGATCAGAAGCTTATTGATGATATGGGACTGTTTACCGTACAGACCAGATGCGACAGCAAGGATACGTATCTCACGAGACCGGATCTTGGCAGAAGGCTGAATGAAGAAGGCGTCAGGATGATAAAGGAAACATGCAAAATGCATCCCACTGTACAGCTCTATGTCTCAGACGGATTAAGCTCCGCAGCGGTAGCGGCAAATGTCGGTGATGTGCTTCCTGCAATCGAACAGGGCTTAAAGAGCTATGGAATCGATGTCGGAACACCGTTCTTTGTAAAGTACGGCCGTGTAGGCGTCATGGACGAGATCTCCGAGATTGTCGGTGCAGATGTGACCTGTGTGCTCATCGGTGAGCGTCCCGGCCTGATTACCGCGGAGTCGATGTCTGCCTATATTGCCTACAAGGCAGCCATCGGCATGCCGGAAGCCAGAAGAACGGTTGTATCCAATATTCATAAGGCCGGTACGATTCCGGCAGAGGCCGGTGCCCATATCGCCGGGATCATCAAGAAAATCCTGGAGAAGAAGGCCAGCGGTACAGACCTGAAACTGTAAAAATCAAAGAGAACAGGAGGAAGCACCATGAAACGAGACCCGATCAAAGCGGAGGTCCTTGCCACAAAGATTATCCCCAATGTAAGTCCCGATATGGCAAAGGAATTAAAGCTGGAGCCCGGAATGAAATCCCTGGCGCTGATCACCGCAAACAGCGATGATGTAACGTATACCGCATTAGATGAAGCAACAAAGAAGACAGACGTAAAGGTTGTATATGCAAAGAGCTTTTACGGCGGCGCAGACAATGCAAACACCAGGCTTGCCGGTGAGATCATCGGTATGCTGGCCGGCCCCAATCCCGCAGAGGTAAAGAGCGGCCTGGAGGCATGTGTAGACGTGATCGAGAATCAGGCACACTTTGTTTCTGCAAATGAAGACGATACCATTATCTACTATGCACACTGCATTTCCCGTACCGGCTCCTATCTTTCCGAGGGTGCAGGAATCCGGGAGGGTGAAGCACTGGCGTATCTGATCGCGCCGCCCCTGGAGGCAATGTACGGCGTAGATGCGGCCCTTAAGGCAGCAGATGTAAAAATGTGCGTTTTGTATGCACCGCCTTCCGAGACCAACTTCGGCGGCGCACTGCTGACCGGAAGCCAGTCCGCCTGCAAGGCAGCCTGTGATGCATTTGCAGCAGCGGTGGAATTTGTGGCAGACAATCCGAAGGAATAATGTGCAGACCGAGAAAGAGGGGCAGTACATGAAAGCGTCAGGAATGATAGAAACTTATGGCTGTGTGACAGCTGTGGAAGCATGAGATACAGGAACAGGAAACAGGAGAGGTAGACTTATGCAGTTATATGACAAGGATCTGTTGTCTGTACAGGAGGTTCGGGAGCTGGTAGCAAAAGCAAAGGCTGCGCAGTCCGAGCTGAGCGAGAAGAGCCAGGAAGAGGTTGACCGCATTGTAAAAGCGATCGCAGAGGCCGGCGTAAGAAACGCAGCAAGACTCGGAGCAATGGCTCATGAGGAAACCGGATTCGGAACAGCAGAAGATAAAACGATTAAAAATATTTTTGCCAGTGATGGCGTATACCAGTATATCAAGGATATGAAGACCGTGGGAGAGCTGGAGCGTGACGAGGAGCGCAGGCTTCGGATCATTGCCGTTCCTGTAGGCGTGATCGCAGGCCTGATCCCGTCCACAAATCCCACCTCGACCGCATTTTATAAGTCCGAGATTTCGGTCAAGGCAGGAAATGCGATCATCTTCTCCCCTCACCCCAATGCAAGAAACTGCATTCTGGAGGCGGTTAAGGTGATTCGTCAGGCAATTGCAGAGGCGGGAGGAAACGAGGATCTGGTATCCTGCATTACGATTCCGACCATTCAGGCAACAGACAACCTGATGAAGCATCCGGATGTGGCGCTGATCCTGGCAACCGGCGGTTCTGCCATGGTACGTGCTGCTTATTCTTCCGGCACACCGGCAATCGGCGTAGGACCCGGAAACGGTCCTGCCTATATTGAAAGGACCGCAGATGTGCCGCTGGCTGTAAAGAGGATCATGGATTCCAAGACCTTTGACAACGGTACGATCTGTGCTTCTGAGCAGTCGGTCGTCTGCGATGATGATATGGAGGAGACCGTCCGCAAAGAGATGGAGCGCCAGGGAGCCTATTTCCTGACACCGGAGCAGGTAAAGAAGCTTGGAAACTTTATCCTCCGTGCAAATGGAACCATGAACCCTATGATCGTCGGACGTTCCGCACAGGCAATCGCAGATCTGGCAGGCATTGAGATTCCGGCAGGTACAAAGGTTCTGGTGGCCAGGGAGACCGGAGTAGGAAGAGGACATCCGTACTCCAACGAGAAGCTGGCACCGATTCTGGCATTCTACACCGCACCTTCTTATGTGGAAATCTGTAAGCTGAGTCAGGAAATCCTGCATTATGAGGGCGCAGGCCATACCTTCTCCTTGCATACCAGGGATGAGAAGATGGTTGATTATTTCGCAAGAAGGATCCCAGCCTCCAGAATTATGGTAAATACCCCCAGTGCACTGGGTGGCATCGGTGCAACCACTGGAATGCAGCCGGCGCTGACTCTGGGATGCGGTGCAGTCGGCGGAAGTGCCACATCTGAGAATGTGGGACCGAAGCAGCTGATGAACCTTCGTTATGTGGCAGAGGGACAGTGTGAGCTGGCAGATATTAAGAAGAAGCTTCCGGACTGCTCCGAGGGAATCTGCAAGGCAGGCACAAAGCTCGGCGATATGGATGTGGATGCAGTGGTGAAGGAGATCATCAAGCGAATTCAGAGTGCATAATTTCCGGACGGAACGGGCGGTTCTCTGAAAAATATGAGGAACAAATCCAGAAATAAAAATCAGAAATCAAAGTAAGGAGGAAACAGATATGGCAGCACAGCAGGCACTTGGAATGATCGAAACAAAAGGACTTGTTGCTTCCATCGAGGCAGCAGATGCAATGGTAAAGGCAGCAAACGTAACG
>NZ_JBQKGG010000011.1:0-78536 GCF_052118925.1 Candidatus Paralachnospira sp. LCP21S3_A2 | reverse complement strand
AATCGATATAACCAATATATCATGCCTTGGAAAGGGCTGTAGAAAAAGTAAACTAGACCTTTTATAGCCATTTTCAGTTGTCAAAGTACAGGTTTAATTTTTCATTTTAGGTCTCTGATGGTTACAGTGTATATCAACAGGTGGGGTATAAAAACCCCTGCTTATTTCTTGCTGTTTTATTATGATTTCAGTATAATAGAGTATATATAGGAAATAGACACGTACAGCATGTGGACTTACCGCCCGATAATCCTCATGTTTTGCGATATACAGGGAGGTTATTCTCATGGGGAAACAATCTACGAGAGAAAACAAGACGATTTATCAGATCTGCCGGGAAGAAGCCGGTCTTACCCGGTCAGAGGCCAGTGAAAAAATGTCTGCTGTTTCTGATTCTAAAATTGAAAAGTTCGAATATGAAGTGCAGGAACCTGCACCTTATGATATTGTACAGATGGCTGATGCTTATAAACGTCCAGATCTCTGTAATTATTACTGCTCTCATAAATGTGAGATCGGACATCGTTATGTTCCGGAAATCGAAATCTCCGACTTATCCAATATAATTCTGGAAACCATTGCCAGTCTGAATGAGATCAATCCTCTGACCACACGCCTGATTCAGATTGCCCGTGATGGTAAAATCAGTGACGATGAGATAAAAGATTTTGCAGTTATCAGCAACAAGCTGGATGAAATCTCCCTGGCCATAGATTCTCTGAATCTCTGGATTGATAAGACAGCCGGAGAACAGGGACTGAACATTGAATTGCTCCGAGAAGAAAAAGAAAAACAGAAATAATTGCGAAAAAACAAGGCAGCGAACCTGTCTGTGGTTCACTGCCTCTTTTCTTACATATGCTGTAACTGGTTTATGATGTATTCCGTTCTACGGATTGCTTCTTCCACCTGATGTCTGGCATTATTGATTCGATCCTGTACCATCCAGTCCACAACAAATCCATCAAAGAAATAATCAGCAAACGATAAGAAGTCCCCTGTATTGAGATTCAGATCACATGCCATATTCACATCATTCAACTCTCTGCTGAAATTGCGAAGATCATATTTTGCCTGTTCCATGTTTTGTCTGGCCTGTTCCATTTTAGACTGTTTGAACATTGTGGTAAAAAATCCCCCGCCAAACATATCTGCCAGTCCCCAGTTCTTTGCACTGTTCAGGTTATCTCTGGCTGTTTTCAAACTATTGATTGCTCTACGACCGGCATCTATTGCTTCTCTCTTTTCTTTTTCAATATCATATCCCATAAATCTTCCCCCTTATCTTCTTTATGAATGAGATGATACAAGTGCTATGATTCCACCAATAATCAGCAGCGGAAAAGCTATGTACATCAGTCCAGCGATAACCATCCCTATTAAGATGACCGGGAAGACTACTACTGTGCAGAGCAGTTTCATGATTCCCCAGGATACTTTTATTCCAAACATAAAGAACTTTCCAATAAACCAGATCATACAGATTGCAAATAATAACGATAACATATTCTGCTCCTTCTGACTCCTGTTATGATTTGAGCCATTCACTTTTTTGATTGTTTTCCTGATATAAATCCAGATGTATTTCTCACACCAATTTTATCACTGAATTCCGGATTTTTCTCAATTTTTTCAATCATCCGGATTCTCTTTATTCTCTGTGCTGTATCCATCTGCTCACCTCTTCTTCCATGCAATACCCTGTTGTTATTGCCAGTATAACTGGATCTTCCGACAAAGTACATATTATGATTGCGGAAATCAGACTGTTTAATCCTCAGATTTTGAGAAATACAGAAAAAATGAGCTGCCGCACGTTAATGCGACAGCCCCATTACATTAAATACGGACATAGCCGGTAGATGGACCTGCACCAACCTTTGCGATATACCCGCTCTTAACCAGATCCGTCAAAGTCCTTTCCACGGTAACTCTGCTTATATCAGGACAAAGCTCCATGATTTCTTTCTTTGTAATCTTGCCAACCTTGTTATCAATAACTGCTTTAATTCTATCAGGCTTAGAAAGACTGCGATGCTTCAAATGCTCTACACGACTTTCAAATTCATTATATGCTTTCAGCATGATACCCAGATAATACTTAACAAAAGGCTCATAGCTGTTTTCACCCTCATGCCAGCCAGTAGAACTTGCTTGAAGGGCTTCATAAAAAGAAGCGAGTGCAAAGTTCTTCCACCGCTTCAGCAGTCTGAAATGCGGGAACCGGAATAAAACGTGCTTTCTGATGACCCTCGGCATCTGTTTCTGCAATTACATTATCAGAGTTTTTATAACTTCCACCGGCAGCCCCCTGTGAATAGGAGTACAGATCTCGATGTAACTGTAAAATAATGTTCGATCTTGGATTGATATATTCATAGCCTTCGTGAATTGTGGAAAGCACTTCACGATAGCCGGCAATTTCCTGCTCAGATCGGTTGCAGGGTTCTGCTTTTTTGCTTACCAGTTCTTCCAAACGCTTATCACTTGTAAAAATAGCTGCGATTCGATTGGATGCTCCCGTACTCTGAACAAAAACGCGGAAGATTTCGTGAGAAACCTTCCGCGATAGTGCGCTGGTGTCCCTGATGTGATTCGAACACACGACCTTCCGCTTAGGAGCAAATCTGGCGGTTGGTTATCACGGTGCATTTTCGTCTGTGTATGTTCACGAATGTCTTTATTTTTCAAGCTTTTTTCAGATTCCGTATCGCTCTGTGTTCACCTGTGTTTTTAGATGTTCATGCGTGTACGCCCGTTCTGATTAGATAAAAATTAGATATATCTAAAAATGGCGGTAGGAACATTTTCCAGCTATCGCCTTTTTTAGATATTTTAAGCCCACAGAACCTTTTTTGCAAGGAACTGTGGGCTATGTAATACCTGAAATATTTTCTCTTTTATGTGAGTTTTTTCACCAGCGCCATCAGCAGTGCAGCCGTTGACTCATCACTCATAAGTTTTTCCAGAAGCCGCCTGTCGTCAGCAGAAACCGATGCCTGATTTCCTGATTCAGTTGCTCCGGAATCTTCAACAGGCTGCATGACTTCTCTCTTTTGGTAGAAAGCGTTCTCAAATAACTGTGCATTCAGTTTCCGATCATCATCAAGGATGTGTGAATACTGGTCGGTAACCATTTTTGCCTGTGCATGTCCGGAATCGCCCTGAACTGCTTTAATGTCGCCGCCATTCAGTTTTAACTTGTAAGTGATGCTGGAATGTCTGAGACTATGGAAAACCACCTTGGGAAGATTATTTTCCTTAATCAGTTTCTGAAATGAAGCGGTTATCGAAGAAGCCTCCGTAGGCATTCCATAATATCCGGTGAATACTAAATCATAATCCACGTATTCAGGACCCAGCGCTTCCCGAAGCTCATCCTGGTCCTTTTTCCAATCTACCAGCATTTCTGCAACTGTGCGAGGAAGAAAAACTTTCCGAACACTGGTTGCTGTTTTAGGTTTCTTCAAGACAAGCTGTGTTCTGTTCTTTTCTGAAAGAACAGGGAACTCGAAGATAACATCCTTTTCTTCCAGTTGACGAAGAGCAGCTCTGTCAACTCGTTGGAGTTCCTTGTTCACATATACATAAGCTGTGCCGTTTTTTATGCTTTCTTCCGAAATATCAATACACGACCAGGTCAGTCCCAAAAGTTCACCAATACGAAGTGAACAGGCAAATGCCAGATTGATTGCAAGCTTTAGTTTTGGATCATCACAAAGTTCCACCGCCTTCATGAGAGTTTCAGCGGTCCAAATATCTCTCTGCTTTCTTGTTGATTTGGGAACCGTAGCATATTGCGCAGGATTTCGAATCATCAGATCCCAACGGACTGCTTGTTCAAAGCAGCAGTGTAAAAGCTTATGTATACGCCGTACGGTTTCTGTTGAAACAAAAGATACTTCTTTCTTATATTTCTTATCTGTACACTTCGGAACGGCCTGTGTCCTCAACATCGACTGGTAATACTTTTCCAGAACTCTGGCTGTAATATCTTCTAGCTTCATTGCCCCAAGATAGGGCTGTATATAGCTCTTGATCATATTTACATTGGCGGAATACGTCGAAAGCGACCAGTTGCTCTTTCCGTACATGGCTATGTATTCTTTCAGAAGTTCATTCATCGTCTCACACTGCGGAATTACTAAGCTTCCAACCTCTTTCCGGTACTCAACCTCTGACTTGCGACGGACTGCATCCGCTCTTGTGGTGAAGCCTTCCCACTTTTGTTTCTTTTCTCCCTTTTCATCTTCATAGGAATATACCACATAATATCGTTTGTTACGTTCAACAAGAGATGCCATTTATCGCACCTCCTTTTGAAAGGTTGTATCCTGTGGGGACAGCCACCATTCTAGGGCTGAACGGCGAATACGGATCATTTTCCCCACCGTGAAGCTGTCCAACAATTCATCCTCTATCATTCGGTAGATATCCCGTTGCGATACTCCAATTAACAATGCTGCCTCTCTTGCGGTGAAACTGGTGCGATCAGAAGAAAGAATAGCTGTACGCTCAAAATCATCGACCTTTTCAAGGTCGTTCTGAAGCCCGGAGGTTTTCTTTGTTACTTTCTGATAGCGTTCCTGACTCTGATACCAATTTTCGAAGCTTTCCAGTGAAATACGCTTCTTGTCTGCCACTACGATAATATCAAAGATACCCTGATTCTTTTTCCTACCGATGATAGAATATACTTCATTACGTGTAATTCCCAGAAGTCTTGCCATCTGCGGCATTGTCATGGATGCAGCCTCAAGTTCAGCATCTCGTTCTCGATCTGCTTCGGTTCGATACTTGCGTTGCGATTTGTACCACGTCTCAAAAATGTCTTTTCTGATACGCATCCAGGTATCCACCTCAAAGGTCTCAATGTGATCCCGCTTGAGCAAGGCATAAACTACGTCATCAGACACCCCGAGAAGATCCGCAATTTCCTGAACGGAATAGGAGTACGACCGCAGTTCTTCACCGGGAGGAGTTCCATCAACCTTTTTGTGCTTGATCTGATTCGCATACCAGTGTTCAAAGCTTTTGACATTAACTCGCATAACTCCCTGAACGAGAGTAGTTTCAAAGCATTGCTTGTGTACGAGCCAATAGGATTCTGTTTTGCTCAATCCAAGAATCTGGCTCATTTCACGGACAGACATTGTTGTCTTTTCCGGTTTATTCATTTCCTCCACCTCTGTTTCAGATATATTCGATCGATCTGATGAGAGGATAACAGAAACTGAAGATAAAAATTAGGATGTCACTTAAGGTTTTTTCCTCAAATGACATCCTTGACAAGATATCTCCAATGATATTAGATGAATCTCAAAAAGAAAAAACATACTTTTCTTTAAGATGAGAACAACGGTTAGGTGGAATAATCTTTTCATGCTGCAGCCTACCGGCTACAATTCCTGGATGAATCCCAATCGACTTTGCGAACGCAACTATCTCCTCATCTGTTGTATACTTATTAGGTGAGAATTGTTTCATCTGTGCATTTGAAATCAAATAGTTGGAAGCAAACTCATCTGCATCTCTTTCGAGTGTATTATCCAATTCCGTCAATTCTTTTGTACTTGCACTTATGAACACGGTCTTTATTTTTTGCTGTAAAACATGTTTAATCTCATGAAAAAGCGAAAACCAAAACTTATCGGCATCCAGACCACGATTGTTCATTGCAAGAACCACTCTGTCACTATTTACCCATTTAACCGCACCATTTATACCCGAGTTTTTTAAGTTGGGCAATAGAACAAACGCGACTCCACATTCTGAAAAAATTTCTCTCATTCTTGGCAGAAAGTCTTCGGGATTTTTTACAGTCATTCCTCTAAGTTCAGGTAAAGCTGTTCTAAGCTTATCAGCATCAAATCTATTAGTCTGAATGCTTTTGGCAAAATTCATTGCTGTTTGGATCCATGCTCGGGCATTAATCATATTTTTTTCTTCCACGTTTGAGATCCCAGTTCTGAAATTTACCAAAAAATCCGGCTGTGTAAGAATTTGCAAATTTGAAATCATAAAATATTTGCATAGGTTCCCCACTTTTTCTCGAACATCCCTCGTTGCCGGAAGATTTGCCACTTTTACAAAATACGAATAATCAATCATTCCCACAATTGCTTTTTGAGCATCAAAATCTTTCGCCATTTCGATTTCAATAAGCTTCTGATCATACGCACTTTGAAGATTTAACCACACTTCTGGACTCGTTCCAAGCATCACGGCTATTTTTTTCGCAAGATCATTAGACAGATTAATCTGGCCATTAACCAAATTACTCAACGTTTTTGCAGTTGTCCCCATACGTGTGGCAAACTCAGCCTGGCTAATTCCCATGTCCTCAATAATATCTGCAACATAGTATCCAGGGTGAAAAGCCACTATATCATTGTATTCAGTTATGTTACTCATAATGGTTTGACACCTCCGTTATACATACTATTTTAATCATTCTGCACTTAGCCATAATATCGCCATCTATAATTTCATTTCCATTATCATCGCAAGGTATCATGGTAACTCTATATCCAGTATTCCCTAAATATATGCTCCATTCTCCCTTTCGATCACCATGCAGACCATGAAAATGAAATGGGGGATAGTTCACAATGTCTAAAAGTGAAGACGAGCTTTTTATAAAGTTTTCAGCAGCTTCAAGTTTCCTTTTTACCTGTTCAGGATATTTCCAGTTCTTTTTATATTTCGAACTGAATTGTTTTTCAGCTGTCTTGTTCTTATAGAGGATTTGCATTCCCAAGCTTGTCAATCACCTCCGTTTTTTGTTACCTTTTTGGTAACGATATTGTACCATGTATTAACCACGATGTAAAGGACCTCGAGGCAAAAATATTACCAAATCGGTAATAATTTTTGGAGTAACTGAGCAATCAAATATGAACTGATATATACACAGGCAAGCATTAGACGACAGGGAAACTATCGCCAAAATTAGAAGTTAGGAGTAACAGCCATATTCTGTACTTTATTTCAGGCTTTTGGCCAATGCTGTGAGAAGATTTGCCATCTCCGGATTGGACAGGATCTTCAAAAGAAGCTCCTGATTGATACCGGGGGCGTCTGAAGCATCGGAAGGATCGGCGCTTTCTGCATCGGGTGTATTTCTCTGCACATCCGGATTCAGGTCTTTCCCGCTGTAGAAGGCTTCTTCCAGACGCGCTGCATTCGATTTTCTGTCGTCATCCAGAATATGCGAATACTGGTCGGTTACCATACTTGCTACTGCGTGACCGGAGTCACCCTGAACAGACTTGATATCTCCGCCGTTCAGTTTCAGCTTGTATGTAATACTGGAATGACGAAGGCTGTGAAACACGACCTTGGGCAGATCATGCGTTTCGATCAGTTCCTTAAACAGAGACGTGATACGGGAATGCTCAATCGGGGTTCCAAGGGAGTTCGCCACAACAAGATTGTAATCGATATACTCCTTTCCCACGGACTCTTTTGTAAAGTCCTGATTCAGCTTCCACTTGACCAGCATTTCAGCAACGGTTCTCGGAAGAAACACCTTTCGAATGCTGCTGGTTGTCTTTGGCTTTTTCAGAATCAGAACTGTTTTATTGTTCTCTTTCATATCCGGAAAGACACGAAGCACATCCTTCTTCTCAAGAGCATCAAGAGCAGACTTATCCACTCGCTGAAGCTCCTTGTTGATATAAACAAAGGCTTTACCGGCTTTGATGCTTTCCGGCGTAATATCGATGCAGTCCCAGGTAAGACCAAGAATCTCTCCGATACGCATGGAACAGGCAAAGGCCAGGTTGATGGCCAGCTTCAAACGATCATCCTCACATACTTCAAGAGCACGGAAGAGGGTTTCTGCATCCCAGATGTCACGCTTATGGACCTCCGGCTTGGGAACTGTCGCATAGATTGCGGGATTCTTCTCCATCAATTCCCATTTCACAGCCTGATGAAAAGCGCTGCGAAGGACATTGTGAATTCTCTTTACAGTTCCGGCTGTTACATAATCTCTTTTCTTGGTGTACTTCTTATCAGTAGCTTTCCGCGCTGCCGGTGTGGTCATAAGCTGCATATAATACTTCTCCAGAACACGGGCGGTAATGTCCGAAAGCTTCATGGAGCCGATGAAAGGAGTTATGTAGTTTTCAATGAGAGCAATTGTACTGGAATACATGGAGATGGACCAGGTGTTCTTACCGTAGAGAGCCACATACTCCTTTAAAAGGTCCTCCAGCGTTTTGCATGTAGGAACCACCATGCTTCCTATCTGCTGCCGATATTCAACCTCAGATTTCCTGCGCTTTGCCTCTGCCAAAGTTTTAAAGCTTTCCCATTTCTGTTTTCGTTTTCCGTCTTCTGCATCATACAGATAGACGACATTGTATCGGTTTCCTCTTTGCACGATTGATGCCATGACTTGTCTCCTTTCAATTTTCTACATCCATTTTCTGCTGAAGGAGCCACCATTCGATCTCTGATTTGAGAATCAGATAGCGGTTCCCAAATTTCTTTGCCTCCAATTCTTCTTCGGATATCATCCTGCGTATTTCATGCACCGGAACATCGAGAAGAACAGCGGTTTCTTTGATATCGTAGGCCTGCTTGTTTGGATCCACCATCAGCCTTGGCCGCTTTTCCTGTTTCTGCAGCATTCGAATCCTTTCCTGTTCCTCGGGGGAACGATCTTCAAATTTTATGTATTTGCATTGTCCTCGGTACCAGGTCTCAAAGCTTTCTTTTGTGATCCGCTTTTTTTCAGCCACCGTGAAGTATTCGAATACACCGGCACATTTGGGACTGGCCAAAAGGTTATACACTTCTTTTCTTGAAATCAGAAGCATCTTCGCGATCTCCGGCATGGTATAGCCCATTTCCTCCTGCGCCTTATCCCGTTCCCGATCTTCAGCTGTACGGTACTTTGTCTGTCCCTTGTACCAGGTCTCAAACACATCTTTTCGGATTCGCTTCCAGTAATCCACCTCAAAGGTCTCTAAGTGATCCCGCTTGATTATGGCATAAACCACATCATCGGATACACCGAGAAGATTTGCCATTTCCTGAACAGAATAGGAGTAGGCTTTGAGTTCAGCTCCCGGCGGCGGACCATCCACCTTTGAGTGCTTCACCTGATTTGCGTACCATTTTTCAAAGCTCGCGATTACTACCCGCATCTTTTTCTCGACGATAATCGTCTCAAAGACATTCTTATGTACCAGCCAGTAGGCGTCAGTCTTTTTTATCCCCAGCATGCACTGCATTTCCGAGACTGACATTGTCGTTCTTTCATTCGCCATCTATGCGACCTCCTTATAAAGTTTTAACCAGGTCATATGACCTGGTTAAAAGGTACCGGATATTCTTTTGAATTGTTAGGATGTCAATCCGGCCAAAAGCCTCCATCGACATCCTTGACAATTACAGTGTTTTCTGCATCCACTCTTCAAAGCTGGGTTTGGAGATTCGATAGACGGTTCCGATCTTAAACCACTTGAATTCATTCTTATTCAGGAGCTTCAGAACCGAAGGCCTACTGATACCAAGAATCAACTCAATCTCGCTTATCGAATAGCACATCGTTTTCAGAACCGGCTCTTCAACCGGAATAGGGTTCTCATATACTACTGTGTTTTCCATTATGTATGTCCTCTCTTTCTTTTATTTATCTCTGTTCATCTGAATCTGATCGTCATGGGAATTCCACGGATTCCGGAATAGGAATCGGATCCTCCGGATCCAGATGAAGACTTACGCGGATACTGTCGTCAATGCGCTCCATGTGCTTTTGACTCGTTCGTCCCAGGTATTTGATTACCTGACACTTATTGATGGTGACGATCTGCTCCGCCTCGCTCATGGAGGTTTCATCCAGACCGCGCTGCTTTTTGAGAACGCAGTGTGTAGGCTGGCCCAGCTTCTTCAGTTCCGTAGTAAGCGGCACGACGATCAACGTCGGTCCGAAGAAATTACCGCTATTGTTCTGAATATTGATGACCGGTCGAACGCCGCCCTGAATATTTCCGCGATGCTCGCCCAGATCTGCCAGATAGATATCACCGCGTCTATAGTTCCAATTTTTTCTAAGCATGTTTTCTCCTCCTCATGTAGGTTCTATGTAAAAGGGCGGGATATCGCTTCCCACCCAAGAAAGCCGCTAAGGGCTTTTTCTCCCAGTAACTATGCAGCACCCCATTCGCAAAACCGCAGCTATGCTGCTTTTTTGCTCATGTGGTTAACTCGCCATATATCGATGACAAAACCCATGTGCAAGCACCTGGTTTTGCATCGCTGCATGGCTCTGCATAGTCGCATAATATGTTATCCCCACATTTGTCCTCGACACCCCTGGGAACTGGCAGGTGCTCTGACCTACCGGGAATGCATTCAGGCGTCTGGCTGCTACCAGATCCATGGGAATCTAACCCCTCCGTGGTTCTCACCGAGCTGCGTACAGAAGTATCATTGTGCTGTGATGGATCAATGCTGTATATCGGAAGCAATCCGATACTTACAGGCCAGTTCACGCTCCCGCCTCCTAATGGCGATCGTTGCGTTCATCCGCTGATGTGGCTCCCCATCATAGGGTTGTGCCTGAAGAATGGTATGTAATTTTCAAGGTTCCTGTAGAGGAGTCGTTTGGCTCCTTACATGTACAAGTTTAGTCCATACGGATGGATGTTTTTAGGTACCGGCTGTACGGGTTGCCCGCCCTGGTTGTACGGATTTGCTATAGTTTTTTCAGCAGAAGGGAGTTGCGGCAAATAACAATAAATAAAAGGCAGACCCAGATACGCTGAAATATACTCAGTGTATCCAGGCCTGCCTTTGAGGCTGAGGGGCTGCTGCCATTGTCTATCTCTTACTTGCATTTAATTCGATTCTAACTCGTTTTAATTCGTTTCGTGTTGAGTTAAATTTGTTTTTAACTCGTTATTACGAGTTAAAAATGCTTTAATCATTTATGTAAAGCCCCCTGCTTTCTAGCAGAAGTTCCGAATCAATGTCCTGGATTTGCTTTTCCATGCAATTCTAAGAATTTTAATATTGCTTTTTCGTGCGATTTCAAGAATATCAAACTTGCTTTTTCGTGTAAATCATGAGCGTCTGAACTTGCTTTTTCGTGATTTCAGAGTTATAATCAGATCATATTATGGATATACTATCCTCAAAGGAAGTGATGGAATGCTGAAAAGAAAAATATATGATGCGCTCGTTACCTGGAAAAACAGCAGCAAAGGGACGACGGCCATGATGATTGACGGAGCGCGTCGTGTTGGCAAAAGCTTTATTGCCGAGCAATTTGCGAAGGCGGAATACAAAAGCTATATTCTGATCGACTTTGGACGGGCTCCGACAGATGTACTGGACCTGTTCGTCAACGATAGTGCAGATCTTGATTTGTTCTTTGCAAAGCTCGCAGCTTTTTACTCCACAACTCTTCATAAACGTGAGTCATTGATCATCTTTGACGAGGTGCAGCAATACCCAAGAGCACGCCAGCTTATCAAATATCTTGTAGCAGATGGCCGGTTTGATTACCTTGAAACAGGTTCACTGATCCGACTGAAAAAGAATGTACAGGATATCATTATTCCGTCGGAAGAGGATCATATTGAGATGTTTCCGCTGGATTTTGAAGAGTTCCTTTGGGCTATGGGCGACGAAGCAACTTATCCGCTGATCCGACATTGCTTTGAAACCAGGAAACCCCTTGGTGCAACACTTCACCGGAAGATCATGAACGACTTCCGCCAGTACATTCTGGTCGGGGGTATGCCTCAGTCTGTTCTTGCTTATAGGAATGGCAAAGACTTCGAGGCATCCGATGTTGCCAAACGCAGGATCCTGAAGCTGTATCGCGAAGATGTCGCAAAATTTGCAGAAGGTTATGAGGATAAAGTGTTTGCCGTGTTTGATGGCATTCCGGGGCAGCTTTCCAAAAAGGAAAAGAAATACAAGCTTTCTTCTCTCGGAAAGCAGGCTCGTTTTCGAACCTTTGAGGATTCTTTTGTATGGCTGAATGAAGCCATGGTAGTAAATACCTGCTTCAATGCAACAGACCCTCATGTCGGGCTTGCACTAAGTGCTGATCATGCCACACAGAAGTGCTATATGGCAGATACCGGACTGCTTGTGACGCACACTTTCCAGGATAAGAAATACACAGACAACGAACTATATCGCGCGATCCTCTTTGATAAACTGAATATCAACGAAGGAATGCTGATGGAAAACATTGTTGCGCAGATGCTTCGCCACAGTCGTTCACGCCTGTATTTCTATTCCCGCTCCGATAGTCGGAACCGGGAAAACCACATGGAAATAGATTTCCTGATTACCGAGGGAAAGAAAATTGCCCCCGTAGAAGTGAAATCCGGCAATTACCGTTCCCATTCTTCTTTGGATAAATTCCGTAAACACTTTTCTTCTGCCATTGGCAACTCTTATATTCTTTATACCAAGGATGTTATGGTCAAAGACGGAATCATCCATCTGCCTCTGTATATGGCAGAACTGCTGTAATACCTTGCAAGCCTGCGGAGCTCCTGCAGGCTTACTTTTTATGTTTTACCGGCTTTTCACGACCGCGAATAATGTGTAATATTCGTGACATGGAAGGATTTCATCAGTTATAACTGATGAAATTTGGTAAATTATACTTTTTATCAGTTATAACTGATAAAATTGGAATATAGGATCTCGTACAGATTTTCAGGCCTTTTGCGATTTCTGTCATCTGAGTCACCACATCCAGAGGCTTCGTGTGGCTGTCCATCTTGTCATGATCTTTCCCCATGAGCAGCTAGTCGGTGCTCACATGGAAGCAGCAGGCCATGGCAATCCTCCAAAATCATTTACTTTGCAATGCAAAATGCATATAATATAGGTGCAGTAGTAAAGAAAGGAGTTGACATTCATGGCTACCACTACTAATTTCACCGTCCGTATGGACAGCGATATTAAGAAACAGTGCGAAGCGATTTATGGCGAATTAGGCATTAACCTTACCACCGCAATCAATGTGTTTCTTCGCTAGTCTCTCCGTGCCGGCGGTTTTCCTTTTGATGTTCGCCTGGATCAACCGAACAAGGAGACGATGGCGGCAATGCTGGAAGCGGAGCGCATTGCCCGTGATCCGTCCGTAAAACGCTACTCTGATGTTGAAGAAGCATTGAGGGCGTTAAAGGAATGAACAAGAATTTAGACATCGTTTAGACATCGTGAGTGCCATATTCAGCCAGATTGGTTGTTGGTCTATCGGATTGAAGATGATTTACTGATACTGACATTATCCCGAACAGGAACGCACAGCGATCTGTTCGGAAAATAGGAAAGGGACACTCGGTTTTTCTATCATTCCTTCTTGGAAAAATGTGATTTTATCACGGAGAGCGCCTCCGAAACAGGTTATACTACAAATACAAAACACAAGGAGGTATTCTTATGAGACTGAAAGATAAAGTTGCAATCATCACCGGAGGCAGCCGTGGCATTGGCTACGCTACCGCAGACAAATTTTTGAAGGAAGGTGCTACGGTAATCCTGACCGCAAGCTCACAAGGTTCTGCTGACAAAGCGGTTGCGCAGCTGAAAGAAAAGTACCCTGATGCAACAGTTGCGGGAATCAGTCCTAACCTGTCCAATTTGGAATCTGTCCGCAATGCGTTCCGAGAAGCTGCCTCAAAATACGGTTGCATTGATATTCTGGTGAACAATGCCGGTGTATCCGAAAGCACTCCCTTTACCGAGTATACGGAGGAAACCTTTGATAAGGTTATGGATCTGAATGTAAAAGGCGTGTTCAATGCTACAAGAGCCGCCAGTGAGTGCATGATTGCAAAAGGTCAAGGTGTTATTCTCTCCACCTCCTCAATGGTCAGCATTTACGGCCAGCCCAGTGGCTTTGCTTATCCCGCATCCAAATTTGCTGTCAATGGCCTGACGGTTTCCCTTGCCCGAGAATTGGGTCCGAAGGGTATTCGAGTGAATGCGGTCGCTCCCGGTATTACCCTGACCGATATGATGAAGGCTGTTCCCAAGGAAGTAATTGATCCGCTCATCAAGCAGATCCCTCTGCGCCGCCTGGGTCAGCCGGAGGATATTGCCAATGCATTTGTGTTCCTGGCATCTGACGAAGCATCCTATATCACGGGCGTTGTGCTCAGTGTAGACGGAATGGCAAGAACATAAAAAAGGAAACAGGGCAGCTGGAAACGGCTGCCCTATCTTCAAAATATGGAGGTATACACATGAAAAGAATCATTCCCATTTTAATGACTTTACTGCTTCTCTCTGGTTGTGCAACGCAATCCGCTGAAAAAACCTATCGACAGATTACTATGGAGGAAGCTATTACGATGATGGAGGAGGAAACCGGATACATCATCCTCGATGTTCGTACTGCTCAGGAATATAGCGAAAAGCATATTCCCGGTGCTATCAATATTGCCAACGAATCCATTGGCACAGAGGATATCTCTGAACTGCCGGATAAAGATCAGCTGATTCTGGTATACTGCCGCAGCGGTAATCGGAGTAAGCAGGCATCTGAAAAACTGGTGAAACTGGGCTACACCAATATCATTGAGATCGGCGGAATTAATAGTTGGCCCGGTGAAACAGTCACCGGCGATAAGTGATAAAATCACAGAACAAGGAACGACTACTGGATATAATAAAGCCATAAAAAAGAAAACAGGAGGACTTAAATATGTCTGCTATCAGTGTTAATAAAAACAATTTCAATCAAGAGGTTTTGAACTCGGACAAGCCCGTCCTGATGGATTTCTGGGCTCCCTGGTGTGGTCCTTGCCGCATGGTAGTTCCTCTGGTAGAGGAGATTGCCAAGGAGCGCTCCGATATCAAGGTTGTTAAAATTAATGTGGATGAGGAACAGGAACTGGCTATGCAGTTCGGTGTGATGAGCATACCCACTCTGGTGGTTATGAAGAACGGAAAGATTGTCAATCAAGTCACCGGTGCCAGACCTAAGGCTCAGATTCTCGCCATGCTGTAAGGAGGTGCAAAGATGGGATTCTTCGATTTCCTGAAAGGCCCTGACATCAATCAGGGTGTCAAAGAATATAGCACTACGGATAGCGCAGTCCTGCTGGATGTTCGCACCCCCGACGAATACCGGCAGGGGCATATCCCCGGCAGTAAAAATGTTCCTTTGCAGTCCATTAGCAAAGTGGCTGGCATGATTGACAATAAATCTACCCCCATTTTTGTTCATTGTCTCAGCGGTGCAAGAAGCCGTCAGGCAGCTGCTATTTTGAAGCAGATGGGTTATACCAACGTGAAAAACATAGGCGGAATTTCCGCTTATGCAGGAAAGGTGGAACGATAATATGAAAGTTGTCATTGTAGGCGGTGTGGCAGGCGGTGCTACCGCTGCCGCCCGTATTCGCAGACTGAATGAGCAGGCAGAAATCGTAGTTTTTGAGCGCTCGGGGTATATCTCCTATGCCAACTGCGGTCTGCCATACTATATCGGTGATGTGATTACCGATCGGTCGGATCTGACCCTCCAGACCCCGGAAAGCTTCTTCTCCCGGTTCCATGTAAACATGAAGGTGCGTCATGAGGTCACGGCTATCCATCCCGAAAAAAAAGAAGTTACCGTGAAAAATCTGGAAACCGGTGAGGAGTTCGAGGAGAGCTATGACAAGCTGATTCTCTCTCCCGGAGCCAAGCCTACCCAGCCCCGGCTTCCCGGTGTAGGTCTTGATAAGCTGTTTACCCTGCGCACTGTTGAAGATACCTTCTGCATCAAGGATTACATCAATGCAAACCATCCCAAATCCGCTGTACTGGCAGGTGGTGGCTTCATTGGATTGGAGCTGGCAGAAAACCTGCGAGAGCTGGGGATGGATGTCACCATTGTCCAGCGTCCAAAACAGCTTATGAATCCCTTTGATGCCGATATGGCTTCTTTCATCCATAATGAAATGCGCAAGCACGGTGTAAAGCTGGCACTTGGTCATACCGTAGAAGGGTTTGAGGAAAGGGACGGCGGCGTGGATGTGCTGCTGAAAGACGAACAGCCTCTCCATGCGGATATGGTAATCCTGGCCATTGGTGTTTCTCCCGAAACCACCCTTGCAAAGGATGCCGGGTTGGAACTGGGCATTAAAGGAAGTATTGTGGTCAATGACCGAATGGAAACCTCCATTTCCGACATCTATGCCGTGGGCGATGCGGTGCAGGTGAAGCACTTCGTCACCGGGCAGGATGCTCTGATCTCTTTGGCTGGCCCTGCCAATAAACAGGGACGAATCGCTGCGGACAACATCTGTGGCGGAGACAGCCATTATACCGGCTCCCAAGGCAGCAGTGTCATCAAGATCTTTGGCATGACTGCCGCTACTACCGGCGTAAATGAGACCAACGCCAGAAAAACAGGGCTGGATGTTGATACGGTTATCCTGTCGCCCATGAGCCATGCAGGTTACTACCCCGGCGGGAAAGTCATGACAATGAAGGTGGTCTTTGAAAAGGCGACTTATCGCCTGCTGGGTGCGCAGATCGTAGGCTATGAAGGTGTGGATAAGCGCATTGATGTGCTGGCCACCGCTATCCGGGCAGGAATGAAAGCCACGGAACTGAAGGATCTGGATCTGGCCTATGCACCGCCTTATTCCTCTGCGAAAGACCCGGTAAATATGGCTGGCTTTATGGTTGAGAATATCGCAAACGGTGTTCTGAAACAATGGCATCTGGAAGATGCAGATCGTCTTCCTCGTGACGGAAGCGTAACTCTGTTGGACACCCGCACTGTGGAAGAATTCGCACACGGACACATTGACGGCTTCTTTAACATCCCGGTGGACGAGCTGCGGGAGCGGCTGGGTGAGCTGGACAAGCGTAAGCCTGTCTACGTCATCTGTCAGAGCGGTCTGCGCAGCTACATTGCCTGTCGTATCCTGGCCGGAAACGGCTTTGACTGCTATAACTTCTCCGGCGGCTTCCGGTTCTATGATGCTGTGACCAATGATCGCTGTCTCATTGAATCGGCTACGGCCTGCGGAATGGACAAATAAACAACCGCCGCATCTCTCCAACAATTTTGGTAGAGATGCGGCGGATTTTCATCCTCTGACTGCAGCAAACATTTCAAACATCTGAATCACACTTTACCCCAAAAAGAAATCACTGACCAGCATCACACAGAATCCGGCCAGGAGCGCATAGGTTGCTTCGGTCTCGCTGCCGTGGGCATGGGTTTCGGGAATCATTTCATCACTGATGACATAGAGCATGGTTCCTCCCGCAAAGGCCAGAGCAAAGGGGAGAATGGCCGAAGCAATGCTTACGGCCCAATATCCCAGAAGCGTACCAACGACTTCGATCAGCCCGGTCACCATAGCGCAGACAAAGGTTTTTACCGGGGATACGCCTGCTGCCAGCATGGGCGCAATGATCACCATGCCTTCGGGGATGTTCTGCAGGGCGATACCGCAGGCGATCATCATCGCCTGCGCCGTGTCTTCACTTCCAAAGCTGACACCGGCGGCAATCCCCTCCGGCAGGTTATGGATCGCGATGGCTGTGACAAACAGCAATACCTTGTCAAGGTTGGTGCTGCGGTGTGTTTCCGTATCGGTTCCCACCAGCTTATGCAGGTGGGGAACCAGCTTATCAATGAGATTCAGGCACACCGCCCCAGTAAAGATCCCGATGATGGAAACGAGGATCCCATGGGTTCCGCCATAATTGAGAGATGGCAGAATTAGTCCCAGTACAGCCGCAGACAGCATAACACCTGCCGCAAAGGACAGCACTATGTCGGAGAATTTGTGGGAGATATTCCGAAAGACAAAGCCAATGAGACTTCCAAAAATGGTCGCGCCCCCCACGCCGAGGGCGGTGAGCAATACTATTTTCATCATCAACGATACAGGTCTTCTATGTATCAGAAAGTTCCTGCAATCTCCTTTCTTCACAAATCTCCACGGTGCCCCGCGCCAGCTTCACCATACCCTCGTTCTGGAAATAGCGAAGCATTCGGGTAACTACCTCACGGGCGGTGCCCATGTGGCCCGCAATGGTTTCATGGGTAATCTTGAGGATGTTTGTTTCCTCTAAGCTGCATTCCTCCAGCAGAAATTCTGCCAGCCTTTTATCAAAGCTTTTCCACATGATCTGCTCCATGAGCCACATAACCTCAGAAAAACGGGTAGCCATAATTTCGTTGGTAAAATTAGCTACCACAGCAGACTCTTTCATTAAGCGCTGATAAGTGTCAGCAGAAATAACCCACATCGTGGTATCCTTCTGCGCCTCAATGGTGATCTCAAACTGAATGCTGTTCATCATACAGGAGGCGGAAAACAGGCAAATATCCCGATCAAACAAACGATAGAGGCTAATCTCCCGTCCTTCATCGGAAAGAATATAGGCACGAAGCTGTCCGCTTTTTACCAGCAGAAGACCGGTACACTCCACAGTTCCGTTGTGAATCACAGTCCCTTTATCCACTTTTCGTAAAACTGCATTTCGCTCCAAAATCTGCTGCTGGGTCGGTGTCAGTTTGTTCCAAATTGGAAAATAGGATGAAAAATCCATGGGTACACCTCCTTGAATACACATAGTATAAAACAATTTATGGCATATGTCAATAATTCCATTGACATATAGGAAAAGGAGATGTACAATGGTCGTATAAATGGCATATGCCGCAAATAATATGGAGGTGAATCTATGCCAAGACCGAGAAAATGCAGAAAAGTTTGTTGTTTGCCGGATAATGATGGTTTTGTTCCGGTTCGTGGCGGCGAGGAACTGACTCCCATTGTCCTGAATGTGGATGAGTATGAATCCATTCGCCTGATTGACCGTGAAGGTTTTTCTCAGGAGCAATGCGGAGAATATATGCGTATTGCCAGAACAACGGTTCAGCAGATTTATGCAGCTGCCCGCAAAAAACTGGCCGATGCGCTGGTTGAGGGACTTCCTCTGCGAATCGAGGGAGGGGATTTTACACTCTGCAGCGGAAACAGCGCAGCCTACGGGTGCAGAATTTGCTATCAGCAAAAAATCCATCCGATGCACGAAAAACCGAAAGGAGATAATATTATGAGAATTGCAGTCACTTATGAAAACGGAGAAATCTTTCAGCACTTCGGTCACACCGAACAGTTTAAAATCTACGATGTGGAAGATGGAAAAATCATTTCGTCTGAGGTTGTGGATGCTGGCGGCAGCGGACATGGTGCACTGGCAGGCGTCCTGAGTGCACTGAAGGTGGATGCCCTGATCTGCGGCGGTATTGGCGGCGGTGCCCAGATGGCATTGAGCGATGTGGGTATCCGGCTTTATGGTGGTGTTTCCGGCAACGCTGATGCAGCAGCAGAAGCACTGGCAGCAGGCGAGCTGGACTTCAACCCCAATGTCCGTTGTGATCATCACGACCACCATGGGGAAGGTCACTCTTGCGGTTCCCACGGCTGCGGCCATCACTCATGCGACTGAAATAGGTGATTAAGTCACGGAATATGTGTCGTGATTTGATAAAATATAGATAAAGGAGGCGGTAAAACCTATGAAACAATATGTTTGCGGCATTTGTGGATATATTCACGATGAAGCTGTCGGTGGCAAGTGGGAAGACCTACCTGCCGATTGGAAGTGTCCTGTCTGTAAAGCAGGCAAAGACGCTTTCAAACCCAAAGAAGAAAAAACAGCGTCCCAGGAGGTCCTTGAAAAGCCCCATGTGGACAAGGAACTCTCTCCCATGGAAATGAGCATCATCTGCTCCAATCTGGCCCGTGGCTGCGAAAAGCAGTATCTGCCCCAGCAGGCAGATGATTTCAGAAAACTGGCAGAGTTCTTCAGAAGCAAGGCTGCGCCCATCGAGGAGGCCAGCACAGCCAAGCTGCTGGAACTCATTGACAAGGATTTGTCTGTAGGGTATCCCTATGGCAATGCTATGGCCGGTGAAAAGCCTGATCGGGGTGGTCTGCGCTGTCAGGTGTGGAGTGAAAAGGTTACCCGAATGCTCCAATCTCTGCTGACTCGATATGAATCTGAGGGAGACAAGATGTTGGAAAACACCGGTGTCTGGGTTTGCACGGTCTGTGGTTTTGTCTATGTTGGTGACATAGCTCCGGAGCTATGTCCGGTGTGTAAGGTTCCCAGTTGGAAATTTGAAAAAATGGAAGGGAGGGCATAACTATGGCTGAAAAATATGCAGTAAGAAATCTTCGCTTATGTACCAAGGATTGCCTTTGCCTCTATGTCTGCCCAACCGGAGCGACTGATACAGAGAACAGCATCATTGATCCTGAAAAGTGTATCGGCTGCGGTGCCTGTGCCGAAGCCTGTCCATCCTCTGCAATCTCTATGGTTCCAAAAGAACTGCCGCCGCAGCAGCCGAAAGAAGAAAAAGTTGTCAAAGCACTTCGTGGCTTAGTTCAAAGCAAAGCCAATGCAGAGAACATTGCTTCGCAGCTTCCTGATGTCTTGAGCGTCGCTGTGGAAAAATCCTCTCGCCTGATGGCTGAGGATCTGTGCAGAGAAGCCGGCTTTATGCTGCCTCAGAGCAGCAACACCAGATCGTTTCTGGAAAGTATTAAAACGTATCCCGGCATTCCTGTGGATGCTGTGGAATCCCTGTTAAAAAACATTCAATTCAATGAAAAAATGGAGGAAAAGAAAATGGAAAAATGGAAATGCACAGTCTGCGGTTACATTCACGAAGGCCCTATGACACCTGATTTTAAGTGCCCCATCTGCAAGCAGCCCGCCGACAAGTTTGTGAAGATTGAGGATGCTGCGGCTCCTGCAAAGAATCCCTATGCAGGCACCAAAACCGAGAAAAATCTGTGGGAAGCCTTTGCTGGTGAATCTCAGGCACGCAACAAATATACTTACTTTGCTTCAGTAGCCAAGAAAGCCGGTTACGAGCAGATTGCTGCTCTGTTCCTGCATACTGCACAGAACGAGATGGAGCACGCCAAGTTGTGGTTCAAAGCTCTGGGCGAGCTGGGCGATACTGCCGAGAACCTGCTCCATGCTGCTGAAGGTGAGAACGCCGAGTGGACGGATATGTATGACCGCATGGCTCGTGAAGCTGATGAGGAGGGATTCCATGATCTGGCTGAACAATTCCGTGGCGTAGCTGCCATTGAGAAGATGCACGAGGAGCGCTACCGCAAGCTTTTGAGCAACGTGGAGACCATGCAGGTGTTTGAGAAGAGCGGCGTTACCATCTGGGAGTGCCGTAACTGCGGACATATCGTAGTAGGAACCAAGGCTCCTGAGATCTGCCCTGTCTGCAAGCATCCTCAGGCATTCTTCGAAGTGCGTGCGGAAAACTATTGATAAAACGGAGGAAATTAAAATGAGTGCAAAGTTTTATATCTGCGAACACTGCGGCAATCTGGTGGGCATGATTCACGACTCCGGCGTACCTATGATGTGCTGCGGGCAGAAAATGACTGCCCTACTACCCAACACCGTAGAAGCCAGCGGCGAAAAGCATCTGCCTGCTGTTACTGTTGAAGATGGTGCAATCCATGTCAATGTTGGTTCTGTAGATCATCCTATGCTTCCGGAACATTTCATCGAGTGGGTCTATGTCCAGACCGAAAACGGTGGTCAGCGTAAGGTTTTGAAGCCCGGTGACGAACCCCATGTCACCTTCTCCCTGGGAGACGATAAAGCAGTAGCTGTCTATGCTTATTGCAACCTCCACGGCCTGTGGAAAACTGAAATTTAACATGGAGATTCTTGCAAATGAACGAAAAAGTACATGCGCTTATCAATCAACAGATAAATAAGGAATTCTATTCCGCATACCTTTATCTCAATTTTTCAAACTATTTCGAGGAAGTCGGGCTTGACGGCTTTGCCAACTGGTATAAAATTCAGGCTCAGGAAGAGCGTGACCACGCCATGCTTTTCTATCAGTACCTGCAAAACGAAAACCAGAAGGTAACGCTTGAAGCCATTGACAAGCCTGATCTGAATGCAGCTTGCCATATGGATGTTTTGAAGGCAGGTCTTGAGCACGAAAAATATGTGACCTCGCTGATTAATGATATCTATAGTGAGGCTTACGAAGCAAAGGATTTCCGTACCATGCAGTTCCTCGATTGGTTTGTGAAAGAACAAGGTGAAGAAGAAACCAATGCAAAGAATTTGATTTCCAAAATTGAACTCTTTGGCTCCGATCCTAAGAGCTTGTATATGCTCAATCAGGAATTGGCAGCACGAGTTTACTCTGCTCCTTCTTTGGTTCTTTAATCACTATAGCCTATAGATGATGGAAGTATAAAAGGCAGTATGCCGCCTGTCGGTTTTCCGGCAGGCGGATTTTTTACAGGAGGATACTTATGAGTCAAGACAATGCCAGCTTTACCTTTTTACATCGCATAGAGGAAGTAGAACTGAACATTGAGGATGGACGCTGGCAATCTGCTTTGGCATTGGTGCTGACTTTGCCTGATATTTGCGGCGGCATTGCTTTCCCAGAAATTGTAAAGCGTTATCGGGATGGGCGTGCTGTTCTGGATAGAAAGCAGAGACCAACTCGTGATGTAGGGAATCAATATATTCGTTGGTTTGATACATACGCAGCACCTTTCTTTAAAGTTTCTGCGCAGGATATCTCTCCGTATATCTGCGGAGAACGATGCTGGCAGCTTCGATGTGAATACCTGCACCAAAACAAAGGCTTTGCAAATACTGAGGACAATACTTCGATTCGTTTTCACTTGGGTGTGAATTGCGGAACTTCCGTTTGCCAACTGGATAGAATAAGTTCTGACAACAGCCTCACGGACATCCGTATTGATATTGAACAGTTTTGCCGAAGAATGTGTCGAGCGGTCAGAGCTTATTATGAAGCAGAACATACAGAAAAAGATTTCAACCTTTATAATACGCCAGTTCTTGATTTTATAAAGGCATCACAAGATGAGCAATCAAATGCCACGATTGTCATTATGTGCAGTGATTCAGCCTATGGGAACGGACTGAGACTGGTACTGCAGAACTTATCCAAACATATCCTTGTATTTGAAACCCCGGAAGCTGCAAGAAAAAAGCTTGGAAAGAAAAAGCCTATGCTTTGGGTTGTTACAGAAGCTCTGACAAAACAGCCGGATCAGCCATGGCGGGCGGATAAAAGAACACCCGTAATTCTTCTGTCCAATCAACCGGAATCAGAAATAACGATTGAAAAGAATACGGGTAAGGTGATCATCTTGCCTGTTCCCGTTCTACCAGAAACGCTCCGTAATGCAGTTAAGACTTATCTTTTGATAAAGGAGGGAAAGTAATAAGAATGATTATTATTATCCTACCAATCATATTACTACTACTTCTTCTTACTTTTTTTCTCTATATTCAAAAGAAAAAAGTGATGTCGCTTCAACAGCAGATTGGTGATCTCCAAAATAAAATTAGTATTCTTGAAAAACAATATCTTGCAGCTGAACAGTATAAAGATTCTCTCAGGCAGGAAGCATACACGGTTCATTTATATGCTTCTCTCTCGCTGGAGGAGGCAAAAAAAACATCCATAAAAGATAAGCAGTCTCAAATCATCTGTTCCAGTGAACATATCCTCGAGTTACTTAATAACGAAAAATTTTAGTGCGGCAGCAATGTCGCACTATTTTATGTGATATCATCACCGAAATGTTATTTTAGATTGGCTATACTATAATCAAGCAAAGGAAAGGAGCTGGTAATATGGCAGTTATCAATATTAATAGAAATCAATTTGAAGAAATGGTGCATAGCGGAAAGACTGTTCTGGTGGAGTTTTCAGCCCCTTGGTGCGTATATTGCCGCCGTCTGGCTCCAGCATTGGAAAGCGTTGCTGAGGAATATAAGGATACACTGATATTCACTGCTGTCAACATTGATGATGAACCGGAATTGGCTGAGACCGAGGCTATTGAAGTTGTCCCTACTCTGCTGATCTATCACAGCGGACAGACTCTTGGCTCTATCGTCGCTCCAGAATCCAGAGCGCAGCTGGTGGCTTTTATTGAGGAAACCTTACAGCACCGGACTCAGGAAGTAAATAATGCGCAGCATATCTATGACATGATTGTTGTAGGTGGCGGTCCCGGCGGGTATACCGCAGCCCTTTATGCTGCAAGAGCAGGAATGGACACCGTGGTTTTAGAAAAGCTGTCTGCCGGTGGGCAGATGGCTCTGACCGAGCAAATCGACAACTATCCCGGCTTCGAGGATGGCATCGACGGTTTCTCCCTGGGAGAAAAAATGAAGCGAGGAACGGAGCGGTTTGGTGTGGAAACCAAGCTGACTGAGGTGCTGTCTCTGGAACTGTCAGGTTCTGTAAAGAAAGCTGTGACCAGCGAAGGCGCTATGTACGCAAAATCCATCGTATTGGCTACAGGAGCCGGTCCCAGAGAGCTGGGTGTTGATGGGGAACAGGCGTTAATCGGTAAAGGTGTCCATTACTGTGCAGCCTGTGACGGAATGTTCTATCGGAATAAAACAGTTGTCATCGCAGGAGGTGGCAATACCGCTGCAGCGGATGCGCTGATTCTCTCCCGGATCTGCAAAAAGGTCATCGTCGTTCACCGCAGAGGCACCCTAAAAGCAACAAAGATCTACCATGAACCTTTGATGAAAACAGAAAATGTAGAATTTGTCTGGGACAGTGAGATTATAGCTCTGCTCCATAACGAAAAGCTGACCGGTATCCAGATTAGGAACGTGAAAACTGGAGAAGAAAGTACCCTTGCTTGCGATGGTGTATTTGTAAGCGTGGGAAGAAAGCCTTCCACCGAATTGATGAAAGATCAGATTGAGATTGATCCGGCTGGATACATTATTGCAGATGAGAGTACCCGCACCAACATCCCCGGTGTGTTCGCCGTTGGGGATGTCCGCACAAAGGCATTACGGCAGGTCGTAACTGCTGTAGCCGATGGGGCAACTGCTGTTCACTATGCAGAGGAATATTTAGCAGGAGGAATGTGAGATGAAAGAAAAAATTAAAAAATGGCTGAAGCCAGTTCTTTTTACCGCAGGCGGCGCATTAGTTGGCCTTGCATATTACTACTTTGTGGGATGCCCCACTGGAGCTTGTCCGCTGACTTCTAACCCGTTCATCACGATGGCCTATATGGGCTTTATCGGCTGGCTGTTGTCCGGTATTTTCGGAAAGGGGTGCAGCGGTTTATGCAATACGCAGTAGCTTACCTGGAGGGCATTATCACCTTCATATCACCCTGCCTGCTTCCCATGCTGCCCATCTATATCTCCTATTTTGCAGGTAGTGGAGAACGCAGCACAAAAAAGACCTTGTTGGGAGCGTTGGGATTTGTTAGTGGGTTTACTGTAATCTTTGTGGCAATGGGCACTTTGGCAGGCACCATTGGCAGCTTCCTGCTAGAATACAAAGGTGCAGTGAATTTAATTTCCGGATTGATAGTAATTCTTTTTGGCCTCAATTTTCTGGGCATTTTCAAAATGAATTTGTTCAGAGGCGGCAGTAAAACATTAAACAGTCGTGAGATGGGGTTCTTCCCCGCTATGCTCTTTGGCATAATATTTTCCTTGGGCTGGACACCTTGTGTGGGCGCATTCCTCGGTTCTGCCTTGATGCTGGCCTCTCAGCAGGATCATGTAATCGAAGGTATGCTGATGCTGCTTTGCTATTCGTTGGGACTTGGCATTCCTTTTCTTCTCAGTGCTATTCTGATCGACTATTTGAAGTCAGCCTTCAACTGGATTAAAAAACACTATCGGATCATCAATACTGTCAGCGGCTGTTTCCTGATATTGGTGGGTATCCTGATGGCAACAGGAACGCTGGGACAGCTACTCAGCCTGCTTAGTTGAGGAGGGTTTATGAATAAAAAAAAGATAATAATGATACTCTTTCTTGTGTTTGTTCTCATTTTAGGTGGCGCAGGAATTCTATATAAACAGCTTGGACAGAAACTGGCTCCCAATCTGCTTGCTACACAAACACCGCTGGAAACCGAATCCACAGAAGCCTCCACTCCAACAACACAAGAGAATGAATCAGAAAAGATATTGGCACCGGATTTTACAGTTTACGATCTGGATGGAAATGAAGTTCATCTTTCGGATTTTATCGGGAAATCCGTTGTCCTAAACTTCTGGGCAAGCTGGTGTAGTCCATGTAAAATGGAAATGAACTCTTCATCCACGGTCATGGGATGCCCCAGATGGATCCGATAATGTCATCCGAGACGGAGACGCTCTGGATCAGCACGGCATAGATGCCGACACAGATCATAATCAGAAAGCCCTGGAAGCCAAGCGCGAACAGAGACCTGAGATAGTTCTGTCCCACCATGCTCTGTTCCCGGTTTCCGAAGGTCGAGAACGGGATTGGTGCCATACTGGTCATCAGGTAGATTTCGATCATTCGTCCATAGACGATAACGAAGATCACAACGCTGAGCGCCTTGATGGTAAACTGAACGAGCATGCACTGCAGGAACAATGCAAACAGCGGTCCGATTTCCATGGCCTCCAGCGTATCCTGCATGGTCTCTAAAGCTGCAGCATCCACCGCAGTATTCCCGGCAATGAGTCCGCCTGCATTATTGATCACATGCTGCGTCACATCAAAGACTGCCATCACAATATTGAAGGTGTTGGTGATGAGTGTCACGGCTACAAAGGTCTTGAAGACCCATTTGAAGAAGATCCAGGTTTCAAAGTTGGCAAGGTTATTGTGGTCAATGATCATCTGAATCAGCTCGTAGCAGGCAATGAAGGTCAATATCAAGCCTGCGACCGGGATAATCACTGATTCGGAAACATTCCGGATCATGGCGAAGACGCCCGGCGAGAAGTTCGTCGGAGTCGTCCCCACCTGCGTCGCAATATCGCCAACCTGAGTGTTTACCGAATCAAACAGTCCCGTCAGCTGGTTCATGATGCCGGAAACAAGCAGTTCCTTCAGCCATTCACCAATCTGATCGAGTACGCTGTCCAACGATTAACACTCCTTTCTTAGCCGAAGAGTCCGGAAAGCAGGGGAACCAGAGTGATACCGATGAGGGCCACGCCGCCACCGGCCATCAGCTGTTTCATCCCCAATTAGGTGTAAAAACTCTGCTCGATGGCGGGCGGCGGCGTACAAAAAATCTATATGGTGTTGTTAAGAGAACCGTCCCGGCGGGACAGGTCAGGCAGTGACCTGTTCCACCTCCGGGATGGGTTTGAGATTAAAATGAATTTCGATAGAAATGTGTCTTGTTTTATCTTCGTCAATGCGCTCATGCACAACGATTTCTTTGATTAAGCGGTTGAGGGTGGCTGCGTCCAGCTCTGTGATGTTGGCGTATTCCTGAATGGCTTCCACCCATTGTTTTGCATCATTGGCAAGCTGGACTTCATCGGACAGCCGCTTTCTGCCCTCGGACACTTTTGTTTTAAGCTCCGTCTGCTCGGTCTGTGTCTTTTCCAGCATGGTGTTGAAATTCTGCTCACTGATACGCCCTGCAATCATATCCTCATAAAGCCGCATGACCATTTTGTCCAGAACCTCAATCCGTTCCTCGTCCCTTGTAAGGGAGCGTTCCATTGCTTCCCGCTGTTCCCGCTGCTCGGCTTCACAGGTATTGGTCAGGCGGTCGGCAACCGCTTCCCCGTCCATCAGGGCAGCTCTGGCACATTCCCGGATTTTCCGCAGCACATGGCTGTAAAGGGTGTCATAATCAATCCGGTGCTGGGTGCAGTGGTTCTTTCCAAAGGCATTGTAGGTCTTGCAGGAGTAAATCCGCTGGGGATGTTTAGCGTTTGTGTAGCGTACCGTCAGCGACTTCCCACACTCGCCGCATTTTAACAGTCCGGCAAACAGGCTGATTTCATTGGTCTGCCCCGGACGCTGGCGGGATTTCAGCTTGTTCTGCACAATGTCAAAGCTCATGCTGTCAATCAGCGGTTCATGCTGTCCCTCCACCACAATCCAGTCCTCCGGCTTCTTTTCCCCAATCGTGCCGATTTTGAAGCGGTAGTCCTTTTTCTGGGAAGCAATCGCCCCGGTGTAGACGGGATTCATCAAAAGGTCTTTGATAACGGAGAAGTCCCACATATACCGCCCGTTTTCTGGGTCTTTCTTTTCCCATTTGGTGCGGGTATTGCGAAGCCCCCGTTCCCGGTTCCACCATGTAGGGCAGGGGATTTTTTCTTTCTCCAGCCGTCTGCGGATATAGTTCGGACCATGACCGTTCAGGGCATATCCGAAAATCAGCCGCACAATCGGGGCGGTTTCCTCGTCAATGAGCAGATGGTTTTTGTCCTCCGGGTCTTTCCGATACCCAAACGGGGCAAGACACCCGGTAAACTGTCCTTTCTGCGCTTTCAGAAGATAAGAGGAATGGACTTTCTTGGAAATATCCTTGCTGTACATCTCGTTCAGGATATTCTTGAACGGGGCAATGTCGTTGTTATCCCGCAGGGTGTCGATGCCGTCATTCATGGCGATATAGCGGACACCGTTTCTTGGGAAAAAGTCCTCAATCAAATGCCCGGTTTGCAGATAATTACGCCCCAGTCGGCTGAGGTCTTTCGTGATGACAAGGTTGATCTGCCTGCGCTCAATGGCTCTCAACATTCTCTGTAGGTCAGGACGCTCCATGTTAAGACCTGTGAAGCCATCGTCCTGATAGACTGCCACAACCTCCCATCCCTGCTTTTCGCAGTATTTTTCCAGCATATCACGCTGGTTTGCGATACTGGCACTTTCGCCTTGCAGGTCATCGTCCTTTGACAGCCTGCAATAGACCGCCGCACGATAACCCCCGGCAAGTGCCGAACCGATTGTTCTGTATTCCATTTCGTTCATCATAGCCATTTACCCACACAATCCAGACGGTATCTGGCTCTTTTGAACCTCATCTTCATTATAGCCTATATCTTTCTTTTTAGCAAGATATTCTTTTGCATTTGTCTTTCCGTATTTCTGGGAAATCAGGCTGACGAACACATCAGTGGCGTCAAGCTCCCCGTCAAATACAGTGGTCACATGAATCTCTGTTTTGTTTTTTGCCATAGGCAGTTATCCTCCATACATGAAAATAGCCAGACAGAGGGTGTCGGCAACGAAGTCCGGCAACGGACTTCAAAAGACCTTGCAAACAATCTCAATCTGGCGATGGTTACTATTTATACTTTTCTTTTATTTTTTTGTTGTTTTGGTTGTTATAAGGGAGAAAAGCCCGGAAATAAGGGGTTTTTCCCGGCAACCGGCTCGGCAACGGGATAACAACAGGGGGTGCAACGGGCTGTCCTTTTCAGAATGGAAGCTCCATCTGTTCTGTGACCTCCACAAAACCGTCCATCGTTTTTTCAGACGGGTTGCCGGAGTCCGTTGCCGGGTTTTCACGCTCCCAGCCCTTTTGTCTGCCATATTCGGAAAACATTCTTGGGTTTGGGAAGTACCGCCAGCTGGAAATGCACTGGTTCATAATCTCGTTGATTTCCCGGATTTCCCATTGCTTCGGCTCGTCAAAAGCATGGTTCAAGGCTTCCTTATAGAGCTGCTTGGAGCAGACCATGCTCCCGGTGTATTTATCAAGATACGCCTGTATCATCCCGGCTTTGGTGTCCTCCGGCATAAAATCCCGCTGGTGTTCTTTGAGATACCGCTGCATGGCGGGGCTGAAAGCCAGCTTGAACCTGCCGCTTTTATAAATCTCCATCGCTTCCGCCCACATCTGCCCGATATAGGCTCTGGAAGCGGCTTCATCCTCCAAAATGTGAACTTCCGCCTGCTCCGGGTACACCATGACCGGGATAAAGCGGCGGTTGCCGGAACGGTCAAGGGGCAGGAAGTCAAGGGCATTGGAAGTGCCGCCAAACACGCACTGACGGGGGCGGTCTGCCGGGTGGGTTTCATAAGGTATCTTGTAGACCTCTTTCTGCCGGCTTAAAAATGACTTGATTTCCTCAATGCTCTTGGCGTTGGCGGTTGCCATCATTTCCGACATTTCAATAATCCAGTGACCTTGCAGCTTGCGGTACACATTGTCATCGTCCAGCTTCCGCAAATCATCGGAGAACCACTCGTCCCGGACTGCCAGCAGCCGGAAGAAGGTGGACTTTCCAGCCCCCTGACCGCCTACCAGACAGAGCATGATTTCAAACTTGCACCCCGGCTGAAAGGCTCGTGAGATTGCACCCAGCAGGAACAGCTTCAACGCTTCATAGGTGTAATCGTCTGCGTCAGCCCCCAGAAAGTGCCGCAGGCAGAAGCGGATTCGCTCTGTCCCGTCCCACACAAGGGTATTGAGATAGTCCCGGATGGGATGGTACTTGTTTTCATTCGCCACAATCCCGATGGCGTTATCAATCTTTTTCTCATTGGTAAGCCCGTAGGTTTCTTCCAGATAAAGAAGCAGATACTTCATGTCCGTATCGTTCAGGGCGGTGCTTTCTCTGTGAAAACCGATGGGCTTTATGATGTCCTTGCGGTCAGTCAGGATGTTGTATGCGATAGCCCCTGAAAGCAGAGGGTCACGTTGGAATACGGTCAGGCAGTTCCGTATGCTCTGACGGACACCGCCTTTCTCGGTGGTTTCCAGCCCCGCCTTGATTTCCTCAACGCTCTGGGGCGGCTGCATGGCGTTCATAGTGTTTTTTAGTTCTTGCTGCGTCTGCGGCTGCAAGTTCTGCCATTCGCTGTTCAAGCTGTATCACATCCTTTCCGTAGTCCGTAATCAAATCCGCTTTTTCCTCTGTTTCCCCGAACAGCAGCACATCCAGCAGATATTCCACTTGGGCTTGCTTCTGTAAGGCTTCCACAAACCGGGGATGAAAGGCTTCCTCCGGGGAGTGCGGGGCGTAGTCCGTTCTCCATGCCATCAGCAGATGGAGATAATCGGCAAGAATACGGAAGCAGCGATTCTTTGCTTCCTGAAACTGTTCCTCCGGGGATTTCTGCCGGGTCTTGGGCTTTTTTACCTTTCCCGGCGGTTTCCAGTCCTCATAGGAAAGCCCGAAGTCCTGTGCCAGCTGTACGGCGGCTTCTTTCTTTCCCAGCCCATACAGGGCGGCGGCAAAATCAATCACATCCCCATCCGCACCGCAGCCGAAGCAATGGTAACGCCGATCCAGCTTCATGCTTGGGGTTTTATCGTTATGGAACGGGCAGCAAGCCATCCCGTTCCGACCTACATGGATTCCATAATACTCCGCAGCCTGTCTTGTTGTGACGGACTGCTTCACAGCTTCGAATACATTCAAATCTATCCCTCCTTGAAAATAAGAAAAGCACCTGACATTCTCTAATTGAAAATGGCAAGTGCCTGTTAAAGTTCCATATCCTGTTGTCTGTGTTTCTCCTGTGCCGGGGCGGTTCTTTGTGCTTTTTTCTCGTCAGTCTTATCCTGCAAGACTTCTTTGATGGGCTGCTTCTTGGGCGGCTCTTTGCTTTCCTCTGTGCCGGGTGTGGCTTTCCGTACCCAGTAGCGGATGTCCCGCAGCTTCTTCAAATCCTCCTGTACCTCGGTCAGTGGTACTTTCAGCTCTGCGATTTCGCTGAGAAGCGTTTCCTGCTCCTGTTGCAACTCATTTTTCGTTTTATCCTTATCGTCCGGGTGCTTGGCAAGGTAGTCAGCGGCTTTCTCATACCGGGCAACCTCCGGGTGTTCCTGTTTGAATTTCCCCTTTATTTTCTTAAAAAATATCTTCTGGTACTTCTCATAGACAGCCTTACATTCCTTGCAGTCTGTCCGGCTGGCAAGAATCCCGTCAATCACTTTGCTCCGGGCTTCCTTTGGCTTCATCTGATTGCGGTAATCTGCGGCTGATTTCCCGGAAGATTCCAGAAACGCTTCTAAGTCCTCCACAGTGGAAAGCCCCTTTTGCCGGAGATAGGACAGGGCTTCGCTGACTGCCTTTAAGTCCTGTGAAGTTCCCCGGTTCTGTCCAGCCCTTGTCCAGTCCTTCCGTTCTTCCTTTCGTATCTCCATATACTTCATCAGCAGATTGGGAAGAAGTGTCGCTTCCTCCGCCGCCTTTTGTGCAAGCAGCTCCTTCCGTTTTTCTCCCAGCTCGGTAATCCAGCCTTTGAGGTTTTGGATAAGCTGCCGGATGGACTTCATCAGGCGGTTGGCGGCTCTGATTTCCCGGTTCAGGTTGCCGATATTCGTCTGGATACCTCGCTTTTCCATCTGCCGGACAGCAGTCCCCTCATGGACAGTGGGGACTATATCAAGCCCCTGTCTGGCATAGGAACGCAAGTCCACACGCTCCGGGCGGTCATTGGCGTCCAGATAGCGGTTCTGGATAACCTCCCATTCATGCCGCCAGATTTCACAATACTTCTGGTCGTTCCAGTCCACCGTATCCTCCTTGTGGCTTTTCCACCTGCCGGACGGCAGCTTTATCCGTTCCCCATTCTCGTCAAGGTCATAAACCTTGCGGCTCTTGGGAAGCCATTTTCCATGTTCATCCATTGCCCGCATGGTCAGCAGGACATGGGCGTGGGGATTGTGTCCCGGCGGATGGGGGTCATGGATGGCAAAATCAGCAATCATGCCTTTGGAAACAAACTGCTGTTCACAAAACTCCCGTACAAGGACAGCGTACTGGTCGGGCGGTATCTCTCTGGGAATGGTAAGCACCCACCGCCTTGCAAGCTGGGAGTTCCATTGCTTTTCCACCGCTTCGGCGGCATTCCATAAAGTATTGCGGTCTGCATATTCCTGTGGAGCATTTGCCGGGAGCAGGATTTCATTGTGGACGATACCACGCTTTTCCGGGTAGTGCTTTACTTGCTGGTCGTATTCACAGAACAGCTTTTCGCCGCTTTGGTAAGCAGCGGCGGCAACCGCAGACTGCCGCTGGCTGCGCTGAACAATCGTGATTTCGTTGTGTGGACAAGGCATTTCGTGTCCCTCCTTTCGCTAATTGGTGGATGGGGTGGCGTTTTACCACCTCATTTTGGGCAGAAAAAAAGCAGGAGACCTTTTTCAGATTTCCTGCTCGGTGTGCCACTGTGTGAGCGGCGGGTATTTAGTTGTAAAAGTTCGGGACAAGTTGACCCGATGTAAAGCTAACAAACTGGAATTGCACCAAAACAATCTAAGACAACAACGCTGCCCTACTTGCGATTTTTTCTTGTACTGCGGAAACAGTTTCTTGAATGGAATAAGTGGTCGTATCTATAACATTCGATTCATATATTCCCAGATTGCAAAATTGCTCCCACATGGTTTCTACCAATTCGATATTTGTCTTTCGGTCTAACTTTGAGCGTTCAACAGCTCGCTTCAAGGTTTCTTCCTTACTTGCCCTTAAAATAATATAATGCACCTCATAATGTTCCCGAACAAGACTTTGCCACGGCTTTAAAAACCACGGTCCGATAATACCGTCAACAATTACATCATATCCACCACGAGCATATCGCTTCGCAGCTTCTAAAAACGCTTCAATGACAATCAAATTTTGCTCATTTGATTCTGGCAAATGCGGTGGTATTGCCCCTTTACTCAAATAATGATAAAAGTCATCTGTGTGCATATGCACAGACTTTTCCAAATCTGATTCTTTTGCAACAGCAGATGCCGTTGTAGTTTTTCCTGTCCCCGGCGCACCTGTGATTACAATAATTCTACCTTGATTCATCTATATTTTACCTCCACAAATTACGATTTTCTTAATTCTACAAACTGGAATTTGAGTCTCTGTAAAGCTGGAATTAACCCATACAATTATTTTAATTTAGAGGTTCTTACGCAATTATCCGTATTTTGTAATTTTTCAATACTGGAATGCCAGTGTAAATCAGCATTCTCCATTTTTATTAAAGCGAAAAACGTAAAATTGCGGAAGAACCAATTTAGATATTCACAATTTTACTTGCCACAGTATCTCGAAAAACACTGTCATGTTCTACCAGGAGCATGGTCGGGGCAAACTCCGTTATGAGTTGTTCAATCTGCATACGTGAGTACACATCAATAAAGTTGAGCGGTTCATCCCATACATACAAGTGTGCCTTTTCACAAAGGCTTTTCGCAATTAGGACTTTCTTCTTTTGCCCGCCAGAAAAGTCTTTAATATCCTTTTCAAACTGTACACGCTCAAAGTCCATTTTCCTAAGAATTGCCTTGAACAAACTTTCATCAAGGTTGTTTTCTTCTGCAAACTCGGAAAGGGTTCCACATAAATACGATGTATCCTGTGGCACATAAGAAATTACAAGCCCAGAGCCAAGTGTTACTGTACCCGTATAATCTATGGACTGCCCGACTACCAACTTTAACAGGCTACTTTTGCCACTGCCGTTCTTTCCATCAAGCACAATGCGTTCTCCCTGTCTTATTTCAAACGAAACGGGTTCACAAACTGAAATGCCATCATAATAAACTACTACATTCGATAATGATGCAAGCAAATCTGTATGGTAATTAAGCGGTTGTATCTTGAGGGCTTCTGCGGTTTCCATATTTTTCAGCAATGCTGATTTTTGTTCGATTGTCTGTTGTTGTCTCGCTTCTATAGATTTTGAACGCTTCATCATTTTGGCGGCTTTATGACCGACATAACCTTTATCTGCTGCCCCAATTTTGGAAGCTTCTACACGTTCAGACCATACTGCAGCGCGTTTTGCCGACTGCTGTAATCGTCTGATGTCCTTTTGCAAACGTTCGTTCTGAGCCAGTTCAAATTCTTGCTGTCGCTCAAAATTTGACATCCATGATGAAAAGTTTCCTCTTTGCACTTCGATATTCGCTCGGTTAATCGATAGAATATAGTCAACACAATCGTCAAGAAAGCGACGATCGTGAGAAACTAAGATGAATCCCTTTTTCTTTTTCAGATATGCCGCCACACTTTTTCTCGCTTTGGCATCCAAATGGTTGGTAGGTTCATCAATCAGTAGGAAATGCCCTTCATTAAGAAAAAGAGCGGCAATCAAAACCTTTGTCTGCTCTCCGTTGGAAAGTGTTTCAAAAGGTCGCCAAAGCACATCGACATCAACATCAAGATAAGAAAGTTCTCGCATAAGTTCCCATTCTTCCGCAAGTGGGCAAATCTCCTGCAATATATCCTCTGTAATACGATTCTTATCTGAAACGGGATAAGGAAAATAATCAAACTGTACGGATGATAGGATTTTTCCACTATACTCATATTTCCCAAGCAGAAGATTCAGAAAGGTTGTTTTACCTCGTCCGTTTCTGCCCACAAAACCAAGCTTCCAATCGGTATCAACCTGGAAACTGACATTTTCAAAAACATTATCATAACTTGTCGGATATGAAAACGTAAGGTTTTCAATTTTAATCATTGACATAAATATTATCCTCCTTTGCATGTCATACGATACAAAGTCGGTTCGGTGAATGTTTACTACGTATAGATTTCACCAAAAGGAACCGACACTATACGGAGTGAATCATGTGTAACTATCTGTTCTGCACTATTCATAAAGCACCTCCAAAACAAAATAAGAGCCACAAGAAAGTTTATCCTTGCAGCTCGTCATAGCATAAAATAACACCACTAAGCAAAAGTGGCAACAGCACTATATTGAGTAAGATAGACATATAACTTTCTTGCAATAGACACAATAATGCCAAAGTATAGCACTACCGCATATTTTGATTTTATTTGCAAGAAAAGTTAATCATCTTCCCACCTCTTTCTAAATTTCAAAATATTATACCATAAATCGCAGGCAAATACAAGTGGTTATAAAAATTTAACAAATCGCTTATAATACAATCATATAACTTTACGCATTCCTTACTGACCGTAAAATTCCGATTTATTGCTGACTTTATTATACTTTATTGCCTATCGAAAAGATAGCATATTTTATGAAACTTGTCGGCTGGGAACAGCTTGCAGCGCAAGGTCTCCCCAGATGGCAAGTCCACAAAAGGGTAGCTGGCGGCAGCCAGCGCAGGGGAAGCGTAGCGTCCCCTGTTTGATTTGGAGCAGACCATGACTGCGGAAAATCACAGCCCCCCGGCGAGGAGCCTTCGGAGAACGCAATGCACCAACCTCTGGGTGGTGTATAATTGCGCCCTTAGTAAACTAAGGGGTTTCCGGCTTCTCACGTTCCAGCAGTTTCTTCAATAGTTCCTGCGTGTCCTGCCTGTGAAAAATGAGTGTCAACAACAGCATGACATCATCATCTGTCAGGCGTTCCGGCTCTTGCAGAAAACTTTCCAGCATACCGCCACGAGTACAGAGCCGGTGTGTCCGTTCTTTTCGGGTAAGCTGCTTTAGCTGGTGCTGCAATGCCTTTTCATCATTGATGGCTTTCCGCAGTTTCTTTTCACTCTTTTCCAACTCTCGGTTGAGCTTTTCCAGCTTTGAGGTATCAGGCAAGGGCAGCGTCCTCCTTTCCCGGTATCAGCACATAAATCCTGTTTGGTTCTCCAACGCCCTGACGCACTCGCATGATCAGTCCGGCGGTTTCCAGTTCATTCAGAGAACGCTTGACCGTCATGGGGCTGCGGGACAAGACTGCGGCAATGGCTGTGACAGGGAAGCAGATAAACAGGATTCCGTTCTCGTCCTCCTGTCCGTTGGATAGCATAGCGTCCAACATCCGGCAGTACATGACCTTTGCGGTGCTGCTGACTGGAAATCCTGTCAACGCTCTGGGAAAGGGCATACAGGGCGGCAACGGTGTGCCTATCGTCATAAATTCAAAATTCATTCGGTGTGTTCCTCCTTTTTCTTTGCTCTTTTGGATAAATAACGGGGGCAGTCAACCACAACCGCCCGGAAGCTCTGCTTGCACCCATGCTTGCATTTCCGGCATAATTCGTTGTAAGTGACACGCCCCCGGTCATTGAGGTAAAAAGAAAGCTCATGCTTCCTCTTTTTGCTCATTCTCGGCATATTGCGTTTCCTCCCGTTTTAGTGTATAGTTTCGGGGCGATTTTCGGCAAAATTACGGTCATAGAGCCGTCTAAAATCTCCAGAAGTATCAGCAATAGGGTAGACTATCCCCCTATCAGATTGTCGTGTTTCGGTATCATTTCGGTATCAGTTCGCCAGTTCTCCCCGGTGTCGTTCCTCCCCTGAATCTCACAGCGGCGTATTGCTCCCTTTGGTACGCTCGTTTCGGTCAGGGTTCCTCCATATCCCTGCCAAAAGTCATGGCGCTACATCGCCGGGGAAGCATATCCCACACAGGCTGGTCATTCGATTGGAATAATCCATCGATGAACTACCTGTATCATAGAACATTTTTGTGCCCTGTGCCGTATGTCCACAAAGTAGGAATTAAGGGTAAAAATCAGAAATTTCCACGATTGCGGAAAGTATGATATAATCCAGTTAAGCGGCAGTAATGAAACCGCCGGAAAGGAGCGTGCGCCCATGAAAGGAGCGACAAGCATACAGGAACGCCTTTGGGAACTCCGCAAGGACAAAGGCTTAAATCTGGAAGAATTATCAGAGCTGACGGGCATTTCCAAATCAGCTCTTGGCAGTTATGAAAAAGAGGATTATAAGGAAATCAATCATGGCAACCTTATCACGCTGGCAGACTTCTATGGGGTTTCCGTTGATTATCTGCTGTGCCGGACAGAGAACCGGGAGCAGATCAACACGCCACTAACAGAGCTGCATTTGAATGATGAGATGGTGGCACTTCTGAAAGGCGGTCGGATTAACAACCGTCTGCTCTGTGAGCTTGCCACTCATAAGGACTTTATCAAGTTTCTTGCGGACATTGAGATTTATGTAGATGGGATTGCCACCATGCAGATTCAAAACCTCAACGCCCTTGTCGATACTGTCCGGCATGAAATCATTGAACGGTATCGCCCCGGCGAAGACGACCCGCATTTGAAAGTGCTGCAAGCCGCCCATATCAGCGATGATGAATATTTCAGCCACATGGTTCTTGATGACCTCAATCTCATTATCCGGGATATTCGGGAAGCCCACAAAAAGGACAGCGAGAGTGCGCCCCAGACCACCGTTGCCGATGAATTGAAAGAAAATTTGGAAGCGGTTGAAAATTTCAAGGGCAGTCGGGATGAAAAGCTGGTTGTCCTTTACTGCAAGCAGCTCGGCATCAACTATAAAAATCTGTCAGACGAAGAATTTCGCTGGCTCATTCGGATTCTACAAAAATCAAAGAAAACAGGAACTCCTATCAGTCAAAGGAAAAAACGGTAAAGAAAAACCGCTGTTGCATGGTTGTGTTTGCTTCCATGTAGCAGCGGTTGGTGCTATACTTATTCAGTTAAAATTTCAAAGCGATAAAGTGGAATTTATCTTAGAAATTACAGCAATGTTATTTTGATAAACTTTCAAGAATTGAAATATCATGCTTATCTTTATCTCTTAATTCATAACCTGAATGGAAAACTCTTTGGCCTTTTAAGGATATACAAGGAATTGTTTTTCCTTCAAAAAAAGCACTACCAAAGTAATCTTTTTCAAACTCATACCAGCCACCCTCTAAATCAGCTTGTTTTGAAGTTCCGTCCTCACTTAAAACGAACGGGTGAATGTCTAAGTAACCAAGTTCATCACTATATAACTCTATTCTAACCGGTTTCCAGTCTGTATCAATTTTATAGCCCAGATTCAAAAGCACATTTAACAATTTTTCCGTATGTTGAGCATCAAAATTTATATCTATATCTCTATGAATTCTTGTTTGTTTACCAGCTAAAATATCTACACCCCATCCGCCATCCAACCAGTATGTAATTCCAGTATTTTCGAATAATTCTATTACTTTCATTAAATCTTCTTTTGTTGTTATTTCTTTTCTACCCATACAAAGTCTCCTTTACAACTTCTAATTTGTAATAATCATTCTACCATACCGTTATGAATAAATCATCTCATGTAAAACAATTTCTTCTGCCCGGTTGTGAATGTTATTGCAACGCTGCACCCATTCCATTTGACGGGTACGCTTCAATTCCTCGGTCACGCCCTCGGCAGCTTTCATCTGCTCCATGATGGTGTCTAACCGTTTCTGTGCCTGTTCGTTCAGGTCTGCAAGATATGTCCACAATTCCCCGGTCAGGGTCAATGTGTGTAATCTGGCTGGGCAGACTTCTCTTAAATATTCCCGGTGCATCCGTCCGTACTTTCCGATGGGGCGGTGTTCCTCCGGCAACTTCAAGTCCGGGATGTAGTAATCTCCAACAAGGATATAATCAATTCCGTTTTCTTTTATTCTTGGTTTCAATTCGCTCATGTTCCTTACCTCCTGTGGAAGCAGGCTCGTCTGGTACTAACTCAATCACATCGGTAATCTCACAATTCAGCGTTTCGCAGATACGGGCTAATGTATCCATGCTGATGTGCTTTCCCTCTTTGCTCATGTTGGCAATCATATTTGTTGTCATACCAGCGGCAAGCCTTAAATCCTCTTTTCTCATATCACGCTCTAACAGTGTGTGCCAGAGTGGTTTATAGCTGATGTGCATATTGTTTTCCTGCCTTTCTATCCATACCACCGGAGCGGCTGCCCCGGCAGGAACTTTTCTCTTATTATAGCACCAATCTTGTGAAATCACAATTTATTCTTGTAGCCTGCCGCTGATACCGTCTGGATTGGCTTTTCCTTTCTTTTTGTTCCCTTTAATTAGCCATGAGCTGCTTCATACCCTGAGACTTTGCACCGGGGTTGTCATTGCCGTAGCCTTCCAGAAGGTTGATTGCACCCCAGATACCGAGACCTGCACCGAGAGCTACTACCAGAGTCTGCAGAACACCGACTGCGCTGTTGAAAAATGCCATAAGTTTGTCCTCCTTTACCCGGATCCGAAGTATAGTTGGTGGATAACCGGGCCATCAGTAATGAAAAATGTGGATATAACGAAGCCCTCCTCGAAGCTGCATGTGCACCTGCAGCCGGAGAAGGGCAGAAAAATAGCCAGAACTGATGATCAGTCAGTCCTGGCTATGTAAATGTATTCAGTTTGATAAATTGGAATATGTCTAACTGTTTTGTAAATTTACATTTTTGTATACTGTAAATAGTCTTTGAACAAATAAATACAGTATCTTAATAGTTCTCTTTTCTTACCTCAAAGTAAGCCTGTGGATGTTTACATACAGGACAAACTTCCGGTGCTTCAAGACCGACTACTACATGACCGCAGTTACGACATTCCCACATAGTTACGCCACTTTTCTTAAACACTTCCATAGTTTCAACATTCTTAAGAAGTGCACGATATCTTTCTTCATGAAGTTTTTCAATCGCAGCAACACCTCTGAACTGAGCAGCTAATTCCGGGAAACCTTCTTCTTCCGCTTCATTAGCCATTCTATCATACATATCTGTCCATTCTGCATTTTCGCCTTCTGCAGCGTGAAGAAGATTTTCTGCGGTATCTCCAAGTTCGCCAAGTGCCTTAAACCAGAGTTTTGCATGCTCCTTCTCATTGTCAGCTGTCTGCAGGAATAATGCTGCAATTTGCTCATATCCGGCCTTCTTTGCTACGGAAGCAAAATAAGTGTATTTATTTCTGGCCTGAGATTCCCCTGCAAACGCTTCCCAAAGATTCTTCTCTGTCTTTGTTCCAGCATACTTACTCTTTGCAGGCGACTCTTCCACCTTCTTAAAAACAGATGCAGGCTGCTTACATAATGGACACTGCTCCGGTGCTGCCTCTCCTTCATGCACATAACCACAAATACTACATACCCATTTACTCATTTTTACATCTCCTTTTCGATTTAATATTTCACTCTTATCTGCATAAGAAGTGTGTAACATCTTTTCTGCCAATTCACTTAACGGCTTTCCATAAAACTCCTCATAAAGATGAATAATCTCCGGATTCTCATGACTGCGTCTGAGTGTCATCGCCTCATCCCTTGTATAGAGACTTGCAATTCTCGCTTTACGTACCTCGTCCTTATCCTTCATGATATCCTTTGGTTGGCCGCCTCCACCGATACATCCGCCCGGGCAAGTCATAACTTCCACAAAATGATACTGTTTTTCTCCCTGCTTGATGCTCTCAATTACTTTTCTGGCATTGGCTGTACCATATACTACAGCGATATTCACATCTAAATCGCCAACCTTTAAAGTAGCTTCTTTGACGCCCTCATATCCCCTTACAGGTGTAAGGTTGAATAACTGTTCCGGTGATTTTTCTTTTGTAATAAATTCGTAAGCAGTTCTGAGAGCAGCTTCCATAACACCTCCGGTATTGCCGAAAATAATACCAGCGCCAGATGCATCTCCCATAAAATTGTCATATTCACCATCTTCAAGACTGGCAAAATCAATTCCTTCCTCTTTTGCCCACTTTGCAAGCTCTCTGGTCGTGATCACGTAATCCATGTCACGCATCCCCTCTACACCAAGATAATGAGCAGCAGCGTTCATCTCATCTCTGCGAATTTCAAATTTCTTTGCAGTACATGGAGTAAGTGCCACATTTACAATTGATTTTGGATCTATACCCTTCTTCTCAGCAAAATAGGTCTTAATTGTAGGTCCCTGCATTCCGATAGGGCTTTTCGCTGATGAAAGATTCGGAATCATTTCCGGATAATATGTTTCCACATACTTAACCCATGCAGGACAACAACTGGTAAACTGAGGTAAGGGAGCATTTTTTTTGGTCACTCTTTCAATAAGCTCACTGGCTTCCTCAACAATAGTAAGGTCAGCTGCAAAACAGGTATCAAGGACATAATCTACACCTAATTTTCTAAGCAACGAAACCATTTTTCCTTGTACAAAGCTGCCATCAAGCATACCGAATTCTTCCCCCAGCGCAGCTCGTACGGATGGTGACGTACTTACAATGACAATCTTTTCTGGATTCTTAACCTCTCTCTTTACATCCAAATATTCATACTTTTCTATAAGACTGTCTACAGGACAGACATTTGTACACTGTCCGCAATTTATACACACAGCCTCTCCACAAGTCTGCTCAAATGTATATGTACCATGCACACCTATGGCATTTGTACATACGTCCTTACACATTCCGCATTTAATACATTTTTCTTCCAAACGAGTAATACTCGGATTATTTCCCTCGATTGGAACACGCACATGTAGAGGTAAATGATTCATCGTTTATCCTCCTAAAAATATAGATTGGCAACACTATAAACCCGTTTGTAAGCATACAAATATTGCGTTTCCATTATACCACAACATCTGTATTTAGGTCAAAAGTTTTTGCATTAGCAAAACAAATTCTTATTTTTATAACTCTTATACACTATTTCAAGCGAATATAGCAGGTTGATTTTCCGGTTCCTTCACGCTTCAGTTCGCCGGATGCCACCATTTTCCGCAGCGCAGCTTCTACAGAACTCAAACTCAGCGAAGGACACTGCTCCCTGATATCCTGCTTCGTGAAACGACCGATTTTATTCAGAGCAGCCTTGCGGACCATATCAATGGCAGGAAGCTTCTCTTCCACGATGGCAAATCTGTCCCCGAAGTCTTTATACGCAGCCAGAATGGTACCAAGCAGATATTTAATAAACGGAACTGCATCCTCGGTTCCTTCATGCCAGCCATGCTGTGCCCGGTTCAGGGCGTCATAATACAAATCCTTGTTTTTCGCGATCTTCGCCTCCAGGGAGATATATTTGCCAACATAGAATCCACTGCGATATAAGAGCAGCGTCGTCAGCAAGCGACTCATTCTGCCATTGCCATCGTTAAACGGATGAATACACAGAAAATCGTGGATGAAGATTGGAATAGCAATTAAGGGCTCCAATTCCATATTGCCGATAACCTTATTGTACTCCTCACAGATCCGATCCAGTGCTTCCGGCGTCTCGAACGGGGCCAGGGGAGTGAAAAGTATTTCGGTGTGACCGTCAGGGAAAGTCGCGCTGATATAATTCTGTACATTTTTCGTCTGTCCGGCCATTGGGTTATTCATATGGCTGTACATTATCTTATGAAGCTGTAGGATATAGTTCTTTGACAGAGGAATGGCATCGTAGCTTTCGTGAATAATAGAAAGCACATCTCGATATCCTGCAATTTCCTGCTCGTCTCTGTTCCTTGGCGTGGTTTTCTCCTCTACCAGCTGCCTGATTCGTGTATTGGTGGTAACAATCCCTTCAATGGCATTGGATGCCTCTGTACTCTGGATCTTTGCGATTTCAACCAGTTTCTCCAATTCATCCGGGCGCAGCTTCAGGTAAAGCTCCTGTTTTCCGGCTTCTTTATAGATTGCAGCAATAAGCCCGAGGATCTCAGAATCCCATTTCTGGTTCCTGATAGCTGAGTAATTAAAAGTTCTCATTCCCTTAGCCTCCATCTATTTCCCTTATATTATATTTATTTATAAGGGAATAGTCAACATCTCAAGTGGATTTACCCTTTATAATACCCCAAAAATGAGGGAAAGGTACTGCGAGTAAGAGATAGCATTCCCATATTTCCAGTGCCTTATTCGTCACATACCCTTTTTGAAACAGCCAATAGGTATGTAAACAGGCAGCTTGCGCCGCCTGGCCGGATTTTCTGCCCCGGCAAGCAGTCTGGATTCGGATTAACCGAAGAGTCCGGAGAGCAGGGGAACCAGAGTGATACCGATGAGGGCCACGCCGCCACCGGCCATGAGCTGCTTCATACCCTGAGACTTTGCTTATGTGTGATAAAGAAGCAATAGAAGTGCAAAAAATTTTGCCGTTCCTATCCGACACTTGGCCATTGTGTCGGATAGGTCGGGCGGTTATTCGGGCAAGTCAATCTTGCCGACAAAGCTGTAATAAATCTCAATGTCCTGCCTGCGGGTGCCGTTCTCATCATAGCTGCACTCATGCACCACAATTTTCTCGATCATTTCCCGCAAGAGAGTGGGGGTCAGTTCTTCAAAGGCAAGGTGCTTGCGGACAATGCCCATAAATTTCTCGGCGTTGACGGTAGCTGCCTGTGACTTGTCCAGTTCGGCTTGCAGGGCGGCGGCTCTCTTTTTCAGCTCCGCTTGCTCGGCTTCGTAGTCAGCCGACAGTTCCATGAAACGCTCATCGCTGATTTTGCCGTTTACATTGTCCTCATACAGCCGCTTGATAATGCGGCTGATTTCAGAAATGCGTTCCTGCGCCTGTTCAAGCTGCTTGATGGCTGCGGCGGTCTTTCGCTTGCCGCCGATCTCGTTCTGCTGGACAAGTAGTTTCACAAACCGGCTCTCATGCTTGGCTGCGTATTCGGTCACTTGCCGGAGATTTGCCAGGACACCAGCGGTCAACAGATCGGTGCGGATAAAGTGCGCCGTACAGTTGCGGGTGCGCTTCTTGTAGCTACCGCAGATGTAGCAGTCCTGTTTGCGGTCTTTGTTCTGATACCGCTGCTGATACAGCACATGGCCGCAGTCGGCGCAGAACAAAATCCCGGAGAACAGCCCCACTTCATCGTAGCGGTTCGGGCGTTTGCGCTGTTTGCGTAACTCCTGCACCCGTTCCCATGTTTCCTTGTCGATGATCGGCTCATGGTGGTTCTCGAAAATGGCCTGCTTCTCGACGGGGTTCTCTATGCTGTGCTTGACCTTATAAGAAGGCTTTTCCGTTTTGAAGTTCACCAGACATCCGGTGTACTCTCGGTTTTCGAGGATATGAACGACGGTGTTGGTCGCCCATTTGCACTCATAGCCTGGGTGATAACGGCGGGTGCTGCCTGTCCGCTGATATTCCAGCGTCCCCGGCGTGGGGATTTGCTGCTCCGTCAGCATACGGGCAATCTTGGTCGGGCCGTTCCCGGCAAGGCAAAGCTGGTATATCTGCCGGACTACCGGCGCGGTTTCCTCGTCAACGATATAATTCTCGTCCTCGTCCATGAGGTAGCCATACACCGGCTTGCTGGTAACGGGCTTGCCGCTCATGCCTTTTGCTCGTTTTACTGCCTTGATTTTCTTGCTCGTATCTCTCACCAGCCATTCATTGAACAGATTTCGCAGCGGGGTAAAATCGTTGTCCATGCCCTCGCTGGCACTGTCCACATTATCGTTGACAGCGATAAAACGCACACCCTTTTGAGGGAACAGCATTTCCGTGTAAAACCCTACCTGCAAGTAGTTTCGCCCTAACCGGCTCATGTCCTTGACGATGACCGTACCCACTTTCCCGGCTTCAATGTCCGCAAGCATGGCTTGAAATCCGGGCCGCTGGAAGTTCGCGCCGGAAAAACCGTCGTCGGTGTACCAGCGCAGATTGGTAAAGCCGTTCTGTTTTGCGTAGGTTTCGAGTATCCTTTTTTGGTTCGATATGGAATTACTCTCGCCTTGCAATTCATCCTCGTGGGACAATCTCGGATAAAGGGCGGTAATGAGGTTTTGGGTGGCTTGTCTTAACATAAAATCCTCCGTTTCCGACAGCCAGCCCCACTATTCCGTGGTTTCATTGTACCACGGAACGGCGGGGGCTGTACAGCGGCAAAAGCGTTAAATTTGCTTCTTTACAGCTTTTCAATTTTCCGATTTTTATGGTATGGGTTGTCGTCCCATATTTGCAGTAGAAAAGTTCATAACTCCGTGGTATACTCTGATTTAACAAAAAAATCAGAAGTTAAAGGAGAAAACATGAAGTATACAATAGATGAATTAACCGCGGCCAAAAGGCAAATTGATTCAACTCTGCACAAGCTAAGAGAAACAGTAAAAACATTTGAATCAAAGGATAATTCCGAGCGTTATAAATCACAAATCACATTGGCAAAGAGAAGAATAAAAGCCTTTGAAATTGCAAATTATTTTATAGAGAATGAGATTAAGAATTGCTAAAGCACTTCCGATTTTCGTTCCAGCGGTCATGCTCCCTGGCATGGCCGCTTTTCCATGCCCCGGTTCACGCCGGATAAGTCGGCTCCTGTGTAGCAGCGGCTTCCGCTTCCAGTACCCGCGCCATTTTGTCGGCGGCTGTGGTTGTGGTGTCTTTCTTGAAATAGCCGGACACGACAAGGACGGAATTGCCCATGCGGATTTCCGTCACACAGTCAGGGCGGCGGGTGGTGCGGGTGTCGTGCTGCTTGTTATCTGCCATAGGCAATACTCCTTTCAGTCGGTAATCAGTTTCTTCATGCTCTCCATTTTCCGCTTGGCGGTTTCCTGCCGGAAGTTGTCGCCGGTAAAGCGTACCGGGACGCACATGGAAAGCAGGCGGTCATAAATCCGGGAATGGGCGGTGTCCTCCGGGTTGTGCAGGTCGTCCAGCGTAAGGTTGGTCGTGACGATCAGCGGCTTGCCGCTGCGGTAACGGCTGTCAATCACATTGAACACCTGTTCCAGCCCGTATTCCGTCCCGCGTTCCATGCCGAAGTCGTCAAGGATCAGCAGCGGATAACGACAAAGGCGGGAAATGTACTCGTTGCGCCCCTCAAAGCTGGCGGCAAGGTCATTGAGGATAAGAGCAAAGTTCGTCATGCGGACGGGGATTTCTTTCTCCATGAGGGCGTTTGCGATACAGCCTGCAAGGTAGCTTTTGCCGGTGCCTACGCCGCCCCAGAACAGGCAGCCGATATTGTCTGTCCGCATATCTTCCCAATGCTCCACATACCGGCGGGCAAGCCCGGTCTGCGGGTTCCTGCCGTTGTCGTTCTCGAAAGTCCAGTCCCGCATGGTGGGGTCGGTAAAGCCCCGGCGTTTCAGTTCTTCCACGGTGTCAAGGTGTCTGCGCCGCTTTTCGGCGGCTTCCCGTTCCTCGCGGGCGGTTCTCTGGCAGTCGCACTCTGCCGGGTGGCGGTCGCGCCCGAAGATAGCGGCCTTATCCGGCGCAAAATAGGCTTCTTTCGGCTTGCGGCACTTGCCGCAGTACAGTAAACCGTCCTCGCCGGTGTAGTCCTCCGGCTCCGGGATGGTGGTCGTCATATTCTCCAAAACCGCGTTGATTTCATTCTTCATAAACTCTCGCCCTCCTTGCATGAGTAGTCTGGTATGCCCTTTTTAGGGGCTTCCTTTTTGTCGTTCCCCGCCCATATCCGCAGGGCGGCGGCATAGTTCTGGTAGCTTTTCCCGTTGGCGGCAAGGTAGCGGCTCATTTCCTCGATGAACCGTTCCAGCCTGTCAGGGTACTCTGCCTGCAACTCGTCGTATTCGGTCTGTGACAGAAAAATATTTCCATATCGGCCATAGGGCGCGGACGGCCCCCCACTCACTCCCTTTGTTTGGCTCTCTGTAAGGTTGTTTATAGTAGTTTGGTTAGGGGACGGTTTTCCGACCATCATAAGGTCGGTTTTCTGACCATCAGTAGGACGGTTTTCCGGCTCTATGAGGGGCGGACTTCCGGCCATCAGTTGGTCTGAAAACTGTACCTGTGGCACTGGCGGTACTTTGACATAAAGCCGGTTCGGTGCGGAGAAGCCGCCCCGTTCCCGTTCCAACAGCCCCGCCGTGTCCAGTTCATTAAGCGCCCCCTTGATGGTGGTGCTGCCTTTATCCAGTATTTCTGCTATCTCCGCGATGGGATAGATAATATAAATCCTGCCCTCGTCGTCCAGCCACTTGTTTTTCTGGGAGAGGGTGGAACGGTCTAACAGCAGCGAATACAGCAGCTTGGCGGTCTGTGAAATCTCCATTTTCAGCAGGAAACGGGGATACGGCAGATAGGCGGGCAGCCGCGTGTCTGCCCTGATATAATCAGCGATAGGATCACCTCCCTGTGTTCGGGTTGATTTTGGCGTATTGTCACGCATTAAAACGCCGTTTCCGGGGGAAAAGGATAAATGTATCGCGTACCCTTTGACACCCACGAAAAAAGCCTTGATTTATGCGGGTTTGAAAGGCTCTAAAGCGTGACATCTCTGCCTTTGTTTCCGCTTTCTCTCGGCGGCTTTGATTTTCTTCATGCGCCCGGCGCAGTCGGGGCAGTATTTTCCCCGGTTGGATTTGGGGACAAAGGCCGCCCCGCAGACGGCACACCGTTTCCGGCTTCCCCGGCACAAGAGGGCTGCGGCCAGCTCCCCGTCAAGGGGCAGGACAGCCACACGGAACCAGTGGCACATGAGGGAAAAGGAAATGCTCTGGACGCACACGCAAGGCTCCCCGTCGTCCAATAGCAGGCAGTTCCCCTCATCGTAGTTACAGCACTCATGTACCAGCCGCCGCGCCCGCCGGTGCTGGCGGTAGTCCATGTGGGGCAGGTTATCGCTCATGGCTCTGCTCCTTTCTGCGGTGCGGCTCGTCCCGGCGCAAAATCTGGTCGATGTTCCGCTTGACGGTCTGCAACTCCTTGAACCGCTGTTTCTGTTCGTGATAGGTGTTATACAGGCCGTCTTTCTCGGAGATAAGCTGCTCGATCTCGGCCTGCAACGCTTTCCGGGCGGGCAGCTTGGTAATGCCATGCGCCTTGAAATACCGGGCTGCTGCGTCGGCTATGATAAAATCGCTCTCATGGGCCTGCCGGTATGCGGCGCGGGCTTTCTCGGATTTCTGTGCCCGCAGCCCGTCGCGGGCGGCCTTGGTCTGGGCGTAGGCCAACACCTGCCGCTGCAACTTCTTTTTCCCTTGCAGCTTCGTTTCCAGTGCTTTCAGTTCGCCGCTGGTCTGGCGCATTTTCTGATAGGCGGTGTCAACGGCGGCTTCTAACTGCTCCGGGGAAGTAAAGCCGTATTGCTGGTAGACGGACAGCGTTTTGGCGGCCTGCTTCAGATTGTGTATCTTCGCCCAGCGTTCATAGCCCCGGCCTTTGCCCTCGGCCATTTTCTGCTCAATGTCCACAAGCCGCTGCACTCCGTCCTGTTTCGGGGCGGCTATCTCGGCTCTGGCAACCTGCAAGCGGTCTTTTATGGTGCGTGGGGGATCGGGGGATCTGGCTGGCGCTTCGGCTGCTCTGGCGGCGTTTTGCTCTAAAACGGCAAAGACAGCGGCGCGGTCAAAATCGTCGCCCAGCTTCCGGGCGGTAATTGGCTTTGTCCTGTCCGGCGTGAGGTAGGAAAGCCGCCCCCGGCTCTCCTTGACGGTCACACCCTCCTGCAGCAACAGAGAGGAAAACTCGTCAAAGCTGGCGGCGGTGGCAAGGGCTTTCCGTAGGGTCTGCCGCAGCTTCTCCTTGTTCGTTTCAAACTTGGTCTGCCGGGGCGTGATACTATCGGCAATCATGGGGGCGTTCTGCTTGTCCAGCGCGGCCTGTCCCTTTTTCTGCGCCCAATACTCCCGGTCGGTGACGCGGTTCTTGCTGCCGTTCAAGAGGTCGATTTGATAAAGCCCCTCCCGGTGGCACATCTCCATGACTTCGGATTTGAAGTAGCGCAGGGCAGCGTCGGTACATCGGTGCTTGCAGCCGACTTTCGTATCGGCCGGCCTGTCCATGTAGGGCAGGAACGGCACTTCCTCAATCCGCAGGCTGTTTATGACGATATGCACATGAATGTTGCCGCTGTGGTTATGCCCGTCCGGGTGGGTGCAGACAAGGGCCTGGTGGCCGGGAAAATGCTCTTTACAGAATTGTTCCCCCAACGCCTGCGCCCGGTCTACGGTCAGGCCGTTGTCCGGCCCGTCCCGCGGGTCAAAGCTGATGATGTAGTGGTGGCTTTTCACATCTTCCCGCCGCTGGTTTTTCTGATAGCGGAGATTGGCCCGCATACACGCAACGGCAAAATCCTCCCCGTCGCAGTTCAGCGTGGACAGCCGGTAGTCCTCGCGGGGGATAAGCCTGCCGGTTTCATCAAGGACGGGCTTCATGGTAAACTCGTCATGCTCAAAGAGAAGATATTGCTCGGCGGCTCCGTAGTCGGCGTTTTTAGAGTTGATATGCTTGAGTGTTGCCAACCGCGTCACCTACTTTCTTGAGGACTTCATACTTGAGGACGGCAAGGTCGGATATGGCGGCGCGTACCTCGCCGGAAAGGGTGTTGTAGGGTACGCCGTATTCGTTCAGATACCGGGCAATCTGATTGAGGTTGCCGCCGATCCTGCCGTACTCGGCTGTCAGCTTCCCGACAGCGGAAAGCAACTCGTCATTGACCGACGACACATGGACAACCGGGCGTATGGTCGCCCGCCGTATCGCCTGCCGGAGAAATTCGGACTGGCTGATACCATAGGGCGCAAGCCGCGCTGTGAAGTCGGCATACTCATCTTCGGACAGCCGGGTTTTCACAACGCGGCTGCGGTGGGGCGTGTTGTATTTCTTTCGCATGGTGTGACCTCCTTTCTCGCCCGTAAGGGCGCATGAGCAGGGTTTGGGGAAGGCACTCCCCAACAAGTTTCCCGCGAGGGGCAAAACTGCAGAATTGCGGATTTTGGCACCGTGGTAGAAACTTGCTCTCCGTGACTGCAAACTTTCTCTCACTTCCGTCCGCCACTTTTTTGGAAAACTGCAACCACAAAAGTTTGTTTCTCTTTTTCTGCTACTACTAATCCTGTAAAGGGCATTCCTGCCCGCTTTCGCTAAAATGACACCGGACGCAGTGGTTTCTACCCGGTGTTGGAGAAATCCTTTCTCTTTGCCCTCTACTACGGGTAAATGCTCCAAATGCCAAACACCAGGGCAGAAAAATTCCCTCCTCGCTTACTACTACAACCGGCAGGGGGCAAAATGGCCGGGAGCGGAGCCGGACAACAAAAAAAGCAGTAAATCTTTTTCAAGACTTACTGCTTTCGCTGGCCGCGTCGGTGGCGGCTGGTATTCAGTTTTTATGACTTGTCCGGTGGTTCGTCAAGCCGGAACTTGAATTGACAGTCAATTAACCGCTGCTTTACATAGTCCTCCACCTCGGCGTTGACCTGCCCGTTCACTTTTGAGAAATAGCGGATATATCCGGCGTAGTGGAGCAGGACAGCGTTCACGGCTTCTGGGTCGCCCTCACGGGCTTTGAGGATTGTTTCATAGGGGAGAAGTCTACTCATACCGGCTCACCCCCATTTCTTCGCGTAGCCGCTGCAAGGCAAGCTGGATATGCCGCCCCGCTGTGCTGCGTGACCGGCCAATACACGCGCCGATCACGCGCTGCGGCTGGCGCAGAAAGTAATAGCGCAGGATTTCTTCCCGCGTCTGCTCCGGCAAAACAGAGATCGCGTCGGCAAGGGCGGCGTTGCAGAGCAGGACGGTCTGACCGCAGACGGTAAATGGGTATTCCTCGTCCGGCTCCGACGCGGCAAACTGGACAAACTTCTCGTTCATCAGATAGTCAAGGGAAACTTGCCGTTCCCATTGCCGTTTAAGCTTCAAAATCTTGTCCAAGGCGGCACAGCGGATAACAGTCTTGCAAAAGGCGTTGTACCTGCGCTGGATATATTCTTGATAGGCTATCTGGTCGGTCATGGAAATTCCCCTTTCTGAATAATAGTGCGGGGCGGTGGCACTTCTTGCTGTCGCCCCTTGATTGCCTACCAGCAAAGGCGGGCGGGGCTGTCAACGGCTGCGCATATGCGCCGTTCATCTTGACCGTTGACTGGCTCGGCTGGGTTTGCTATTTACCCGACAAACTTGAATTTATTTTAAGCTATCACGTTTTACCTTCTTAAGCCTTACTATCATTACCATAGGAATTTCTTTGTTGGTTTTAAAACATTCTTCATAAAATCCATCAATGACAAATCCAGCTCTAAAACAAAGGTTAAAAATATCTTGTATGGAACGATGATAATAAATCTGCTCTTTCGGTTGCCCTTCAATCGCTATATCATAGTAACTGTGCGGTGTCATATATTTTTCAGTCAACGTGACAAAACAAGGGTGTTGCGTTGCAAAGACAAAAATTCCGCTTTCCTGCAACAGTTCATAAACAGCCATAAGAAGTGGTTCAATATCCGTAATATCCATAATTGCCATATTAGAAACTGCTTTCGTAAAGGCTCGATTTCTTTTTAATTCTAATATACTTTTTCTATCGGTCGCATCCGCCACACAAAATTCAATTTGTTTTGCATATTGTGATTGCCGTCTTTTAGCCAATTCTATCATTTTTTTGCTGTAATCAAAAGCGACAACCGAAGCGCCTCTTTGTGCAAGATACGAAGAATAATTTCCATTGCCACACGCAATATCCAAAATGTAATCCGCAGGATTAGGAGATAGAAGTTCCGTTACTTTGGGACGCACTACCTCTCTGTGAAATTCATTAGATTCGTCACCCATTGCATTATCCCAAAATTGTGCGTTCTCCTCCCAGATTTTTTTACTTTCCTCTGTTCCCATGTTCTCTCCCACTCCCCAAATTTGCTTTTTTGCTTCCATTAAATCTTCCTTACTATATTCCATTGTTACCCTCCATAACTTCTGATTGTTGCCGTCTTGACGATTATGTATCTTTACATTACCTTCTGAAACATATGGCGCACCTTGTCCAGGCGGCTGTTTGGACGGCGGGGCTGGATGACCGGCTGACCGACAGCGGCCTGATACCCTTTCAGTTCTGTAAGGCATACGCTCTGCCCGTTGGTGTAAAAGGCCAGATCAGTACGGTATGCCTGTATACAGCGGGCGGGAATCTCGCCAGTAAAGACAACTTCATCCTTTTTTTCCTGGACCGTTTCGATGGTGGCACAGTATTTCGGTGCATCATGATAAGCCCTGGAAAGATATTCCCGGGGCGCATAGAGGGTGAAGGAGAGATAAGGTTCCAGCAGTTGCGTCCCTGATTCCTTCAATGCCTGTTCCAATACAATCGGGGCCAATGAGCGGAAGTCCGCCGGCGTGCTGACCGGACTGTAATAAAGCCCGTATTCAAAGCAAATCTTACAGTCCGTTACGTTCCAGCCGAACAAGCCCTGCTCCAGCCCGTAACGGATACCATCCCTGACAGCGTTTTGAAAACTCTGGTTCAAGTATCCCAGCGAAACCCGGCTCTCGTATTGTACACCGGAGCCAAGCGGGAGTGGTGTAACAGACAGTCCGATGGATGCCCAAAACGGGTTGGGCGGCACCTCGATATGGATGGTGTGGCTGGCTGCTTTGAGCGGCCGCTCCATATAAATGACGGTGGGTTCCTTTACCACTGTTTCAAGCTTGTATTTTTCCGACAGCAAAGCGGAAACAACCTCCAACTGCACCCGGCCCAAAAAAGAAAGAATGATCTCATGGGTGATGGAATCCACCTCGCAGCGCAAAAGCGGGTCAGTATCCGCAAGTTGCGTAAGAGCGTCCAGCAGCCGTTCTCTTTGCGCTGCCGTTTTCGGCGCAATCGACGTCCGCAGCATGGGGAGGGGGGCCTCACGCCACCTTTTACGAGGGAGCCGGGTTGGGTCCCCTAATACATCGTTTAACCTCACGCTGTCGCTGGGAAGGATAACAATTTCACCCGGATAAGCGGTGTCTGTCCGAACAATTTCCCCTTTGGATGGAATACGCATCTCTGTGATTTTCAGCTTTTCTCTCCCGGCCAGGGCCACCGTATCCCGCAGGCGCAGCGTTCCGCTGTATAGCCGTAGATAGACACGCCGCTGGCCGCAATCTGTATACTCCACCTTGAAAACGCTGCCGCATAGGGCGGCGCTCCCCTGTTCCCCAATCGGTTGGAACAGCCCTGTCACCGCATCCATCAACGGTTGAATGCCAAGGCCCTTTTTGGCGCTGCCATAATAGACCGGGAACAGGGAGGCGTCTTGAACCCGCCGCTGTTCCTCCCGCACAAGTTTTTCCCGGCTGATTGGTTCTCCTGCGATATACTTTTCCAATAATTTATCGTTATTTTCGATGACCGCATCCCATGCTTCTATGTCGGTATTTTCCTCCAGGACTATTTCCGGGGACAGCGACACCGTCTGCTTGATGATAATATCGGCGGAGAGCTTATCCCGAACAGACTGAACCACGCTCTGCAAATCAACGCCAGCCTGGTCGATCTTGTTGATAAAGATAACGGTGGGAATGTTCATTTTCCGCAGGGCATGGAACAGAATACGGGTCTGGGCCTGCACGCCATCTTTAGCGGAGATCACCAAGATGGCCCCATCTAAAACAGCCAAAGAGCGGTACACCTCCGCCAAAAAATCCATGTGGCCGGGCGTATCCACAATGTTGACTTTACATCTGTGCCACTGGAAGGAAGTGACTGCCGCTTGAATGGTAATCCCACGCTGCCGCTCCAAAAACATGGTGTCCGTCCTCGTTGTCCCTTTTTCGACGCTCCCCGGTTCTGAAATGGCTCCGCTGGCATATAGCAGGCTCTCCGTCAAGGTCGTCTTTCCAGCGTCTACATGGGCAAGAATGCCAATATTGATTATTTTCATGTGATTGTCCTCCTTTTACAGCCCGAAAGGGCACAAAAATCCCCAGCAGTAAAATACTTTTACCACTGGGGATTATAATTTGCGGACATACACATATACAGCATACACCTGTTTGTGATTGCTGCTTTTTTGGATATGTCAAAATTGATAAGGCAAAAGTATTCTTAAATTGGGTACAAAAAACCAAGCCCCCACAAAAGGAACTACCATAATCCTTTGTTCCCACTATTTGATTATAGTTTTATTTAAGAATACCTTGCCGCATATTTTTTACTCCTTTTCTGGAATGAGGCTATTATATCACATCAGTTTTAGGAAAACAAGTATCTAAAAGAAATTTTTCTTCCCCTTATATGTAACAATCATACCGGCTTCCTAGCGTTCAGAATGTTTTCTGCTGTCTGCTGTGGTGTTTGGTTGGAATTGTCCAGCCAAAAGCCGATCCGTGGTGTTGTCTGCATTTTACTAAATACAAATTCAATGTATACAGAAAGATATAAGGAGTGGGAGGGATTCCGCCGTAGTTGGCATTGTAGGAAAATCCAAAAGTTTAGATTTTCCCACAATGCTTATCTTTTGGTCTTTGGTTCGGAATAGTGTAGTGCTGGCGGTCTATCTCTTGTTTTCGGTTGCTTGCTTCCTTACCGTACATGAGCATTTGCACCGGGGTTGTCATTGCCGTAGCCTTCCAGAAGGTTGATTGCACCCCAGATACCGAGACCTGCACCGAGAGCTACTACCAGAGTCTGCAGAACACCGACTGCGCTGTTGAAAAATGCCATCAATTTTTCCTCCTTTGCCCGGATCCGAAGTATGGTTGGTGGATAACCGGGCCATCAGTAAAAAAATGTGGATATAACAAAGCCCTCCTCAATAGCTGCATGTGCACCTGCAGCCGGAGAAGGGCAGAAAAATAGCCAGAACTGATGATCAGTCAGTCCTGGCTATGTAAATGTATTCGGTTCAACAAAACCGGAAGTTGTCTGGTTCTTTACATAGATGAAATATCAATTCTACGGGCTATTGAAGTATTCCGTACTGTTCCTCTGTAACCGGCTCCAACCATTCGTTGGAGCTTTCTTTACCGGGTACTTCGATAGCCAGATGACTAAACCATGAATCCGGTGCAGCTCCATGCCAATGCTTCACTCCTACCGGAATATTCACGCAGTCTCCCGGCTTCATTTCCACAGCATGTGATTTCGACACTTCCAGAAGTGTCATTTTGACATTTCAAGAAATGTCTCTCCACAGGGTTATCCACCGATATGAAGTTCTTTACATAGATCAGGTTTGGTTTTCCCAGACCCTGACGCTTCCTCTCAATGAAACCGACCTTGTCCTCCAAATCCGATAACAACTGGATCGCTTTTTTGTTTCCGCAGTTCATGTCCGCCATGATTTCTTCAATCGTGCAGATGATATACACGCGGCCCTGTTCATCGATCCATCCGTTTTTCGCAGACAGGGGAACGCGGTCCAGTAAGATGCCATATAAAGTTTTCGCCTCAGCAGACAGATATCTGAACCGGTCATTCGTAAAAAGCACCTTGGGAACCCGGTAGAAGGCAAACTGTTCTGCCTGGGCTCCGTAGAAATAATCAAACACTCATAGTCACCACCTGCTTTCAGGAGAATTTATCGCGCTTCAGAGGCTTCTTGCGAAACACATCCTTATCCTTACCGTAGGGACACCTGGTGAACTGGCACCGGCGATACTTGAAATCCGGGCGATAGTAGAGGCAGTGAGCGCAGCTTCCGGGTTTATGCTCTGATGCACTCCCGGGATTTTCTCTCTTTGCAGCCCTCGCCAGCTTCTCATATCTGCGGAAGACATCATCCTTCTTACTCATTTGCCGCACCTTCTTCCTTTGAGCGGTTAGCCCGGTTTGCTCTGAGCCATGCGTCCAATTCCTTGTAGCAGACAGCGCTGACACAGGGATGGCCTTTGGCGTAACAGCAGCCCTCACATTTCTTTTCCTGCTCGGTCTTTACTGCCTCAGCCAGGTAGTAGCAGTTCTGCGTACCAAGCACACAGCCGACCTTGCGGTTTTTCCAGAAGAAGCACTTGCGGCAGGTATCCGGCTTGTCATCGTAGTATCTGATCCCATCGATCAGAATGGTTTTGCGTCTCACTTTTTTTCTCATCACGATATCCTCCATAGTTTTGATCAGTCACCGGGGAAGTCCGGAGACGACAAAAGCCCTGTGATGAGGATTAGTCACCACAGGGCTATGTAAGATATCGATATTAAGTCATTCAGGAGAACGACAAACTGAAAGTAGTCGAGATGTGTTACACGGGTGTTCCTACTTCAATCAGATTTCCGTCAGGGTCATAAAATCTGACTACCTTTTGCCCCCAACTGTGTGTCATCAGACGATTGACATATTCGGTTTCGGGGTAGAGCAGCTCAAGTCGTGCCACAAATTTTTCTATATCGGGTTCTTCAAAATATAATTCGGACTGATTGCTGTTTGAAATTATGCGTTTTTCCGTAAAATCTTCCCAGTAACCCAACTCCTGCAAATACAAATGATCCGTCAGTTCCATATTTCCGTCATTGTCTTGTAGAAGTTGAAGCCCAAACATATCACGATAAAACTTTAGAGCACGGTTGCAGTCTTTAACAACAATAAGCGTTCCTTTGTATTTCATATACGCTATCCTCCAAATCCCGGTTTGCTGCTTTCTCTAATTTCGGTGGTTGATTTTAGAATTCTAAAATCTCGTCACCCGATTTTCTAACGTCTTTAGAAATCAGCCCTCAAGTCTTTTCTTCCGTCATAGCAGTTCCAGGTATCGTATTTCAGATTTCTGCAGCAATAGGGGAGATTTATCACAGATTTACACCCAGATACACAGGTGAACACGAAAACATGCGCCATTTTTAGCCAAAAGTCATTTTGTGACGTTTTTTCTGATTAGCAAAATGTCCTGTGATTTTGGATGACATCTAATCCGGTTAGAAAAAAAGCGGGAGATTTTTCATCTCCCGCGCTGTTGACTGGCGTCCCTGGGCGGGCTCGAACCGCCGGCGTTCCGCTTAGGAGAGCTCTGTGGTTCTGTCAATCCCTGTCAAGAACTGATATGTTTAGCCTTTTATTATCAAGGACTTTTTTTATTTTCGAATCAAATTCTGGTAATCTGAATACCCTTTCTGTCAAGACCAGATAAGACCTGAAAATTAGCAGATTCTTTGCAGCTGCTAACATCCGGGGAAAGCTCTGTTGTTACTGACAGATATCATCTTCCGGCTACCATCCCCTTACAAGCGGGAATGATAAACAATATTCAATTGACCAGATTTCTATTATTACTATACACCGTTATTGAAAATTTGTCTATGGTGTTTCGACCACGACAGCCAACTTAAATACGAACATATCCAGTTGCCGGCCCAGCACCATTTTCCCAGAATCTCCTTCATTTCATAATTATCTCCATCATTTTTTGTTCATATGAAGGAGATTTGTTGAATATGATTGAAATTGTTTTACTTTATCTATCCCCTTATTTCATCGTCTTCGCCAGTGACGCAAGCAGTGCCGCCATCTCAGGATTATTAAGAACCTTTGCAAGCAGTTCTGCATCCACGCCTTCCGGAACCGCTACCGTGTTTTGTGATGTATTCGGATGCATCTGCGGATCCAGATCTTTTTTCTCATAAAATGCTTCTTCAAACAGCTCTGCATTTTTCTTCCGGTCATCATCCAGGATGTGGGAATATACATCCGTAACCATGCTGACCTGGGCATGTCCGGAATCTCCCTGGACAGCCTTAATATCTCCACCATTCAGTTTCAACTTATAGGTAACACTGCTGTGTCTGAGACTGTGGAAAACAACCGGTGGGAGATCATAGTCCTTAATCAACTGATTTAATGGCTTCCGGATCGCGCCATCCCCCAAAGGAAGACCAAACGTACTTGCCATGACCAGGTTATAGTCCATGTATTCATCTCCAAGAACTTCCTTTGTCTCATCCTGTTTTTCTTTCCACTCGATCAGCATCTTTGCGACAGACTTTGGAAGGAAAACCTTTCGGACACTGCTGTCTGTCTTCGGTGTTTTCAAAACACGGACTGTTTTATTGGTCTTGCTTTTTTCCGGAAATATCAGCAGCACATCTTTTGCATCCAACTCTTTTAAAGCGGATTTGCTCACTCGCTGGGATTCCTTATTAATAAACAGATATGCCCGGTTTTCCTCAATTGCTTCCTCCGAGATGTCCACACAATCCCAGGTAAGCCCCAGAAGCTCACTGATCCGGAGAGAGCAGGAGAAGGAAAGATTCATTGCCAGCTTTAGCCGATCATCCTCACATACTTCCAGTGCGTACATCAGAGTTTCTGCAGTCCAAATCTCACGTTTCTTTGTTTTATGTTTTGGTACGGTCGCATAGATACAAGGATTCTTCTCCATCAGCTCCCATTTGACAGCCTGTTTAAAACAGCTTCGGAGAAGTTTATGGATATCTCTGATGGTACTGGTAGATACATATTCATTCTTTCGTTTCCCAAACAGTGTTCATCAATACAATCACAACTACACAGTAAATTCCTGTTGTCCTCTTGTCCTATTTGTGCTATATCATATATATCTTTTCATTCATCCATGAAAACTTAGTTTACAATCATTATCTTCTTTACATAAGAAATTATATAATAATATTTAAAACTCCTAAAACTGCACCTACTAAAGCCCCAAGATTTACAATTGTATCCAATTCTTTTTTCATCACAGTCAGCACCAGTTTCTCCAGACTATCTACATTCATAGCATTGATTTTATCTTCGATAATTTCTGCAATATTCAAATTACCGATCGGCTTTCCGATGACAGAATCAATTGATTTGTGATAAAAATCTGCTACTATTTTTCGAACAGCTCCTTCCGAAATATTCATATGGTTACAGAGATCTATGACAGATTGTTCTCCTAACGTATCAATTTTAGTTTCCAGTTCTTCCTTTATAAAATCTGGTCCTTTTTCATTAATATACTTTACTATTTCTCCTCCAACAGGCTGTATCAGGGAATTAAGCATTTCATCATTCAGAAACATTTCCAACATGGAGCCCTTTGTTTTGGCTTTAACAGCTTTTCCGGCTTCCTGAACAATAAGATTATCCAGATTCATATGTTGAACAGAATCAAGGATCTGGCTGGACAGTTCAGAAATCAATCTGTTTTTTATCTCTTCATAATTCAACTCGGACGAACATACTTTTGAAACACAGGTATGAAGATCAACAGATAATCCCTGAACAATCTGATCCACAACAGCATTTTCTGTTTCCAAAGAAATCATTTTCTGTTTAATATCATCTTCCGTTAGAAGATCGTCCGCCACAATAATTCCGATTGCTCTGGCAAGCCTTGGCTTTCCTTTAGGAATTGCCCCCGGAGTAAAAGGAAGTTTTCGTCCAAAGATTCTGACTTCCTGTTTAGGATAAAACAGCATTTTGACAGCGATATAATTAGTACAGTATCCAATCAATGCCCCTATAATGGGTCCTGCCAGTTTTTCTAACATTTTTCTTTTTCCTCCATAACACTCATATAAGCCGGACGGATAATCTTATCTGTGCAGATCAGTTCTTCCATACGATGCGCACTCCACCCGACTACCCTCGCTACTGCAAAAATCGCAGTATATAATTCACGTGGAATGCCTAGCATGTCATATACAAATCCGCTGTAAAAGTCCACATTCGGGCTCACTCGTTTTATAGTATTTCTGTTTTCTGCAATCAGTTTAGGTGCAATCACTTCAACATTCTCATAGAGCTGGAGATCGCTCTCCCGGCCTTTCTCTCTTGCCAGCGCTTCCACATATTTTTTAAATACTCTTTCTCTTGGATCCGACAATGTATACACCGCATGTCCCATTCCGTAAATCAACCCTTTTTTGTCAAATACCTGTTTGTCAATTATCTTCATAAGATATGCTGATATTTCTTCTTTATCAGAAAAATCCTTTACATTTTCCCGTATATTATCCATCATCTCCACAACTTTTTTGTTTGCGCCGCCATGCTTCGGTCCCTTCAAAGATGACATAGCGGCAGCAATTGTTGAATATGTATCTGAACCGGAAGAGGTCACCACTCTGGTTGTAAAAGTAGAATTATTTCCGCCGCCATGTTCCATATGAAGAATCAATGAAGTATCCAGAACTTTCGCTTCAACCGGTGTGTATTTCTGATCATGCCTGAGCATCATTAGAAGATTCTCAGCTGTAGACAGTTTCGGATCCGGATTATGGATATACATACTCTGGTTTTTTTCGTAATGATTATAGGCATGATATGCATATACAGCAAGGAGTGGAAATTCACTAATCAGTTGGATGCACTGCCGCAACGAATTACTGACGCTGATGTCTTTTGCCTTTTTATCATAAGCAGCCAGTGTCAGAATACTTCTTGTCATTGAATTCATAATATCCTCAGATGGTGCCTTCATAATAACATCTCTGGTAAAGTTCGTTGGAAGCGTTCTGCATGTGCCAATCACTTCCCGGAACTTTTTTTCTTCATCTTCTGAAGGCAATTCCCCCATCAACAGAAGATAAGCGATCTTTTCAAAACCAAGCTGTTCTTCTCCAAGATTGCCAATCAATTTTTCTACCTTATATCCACGATACCACAATTCCCCGTCACAAGGTACTTTTTCTCCATCTTTCACACATGATGATACAATACGGGAAATCTTAGTCAAACCGGTAAGCACACCTTTTCCATTTTCATCCCGCAGCCCCCGGTTAACACCAAACTCTTCATACAATCTAGGATCAATATGATCATTTTTCCGGCAGATAGCTTCATTCTGCACAGCATAATCATTCATCCGCTTCATCAGCTCTCCCATACGAATCGACCTCTCCCATCCCTTTTATTTCGCTGCACATCAGGTTATCCAGTTGTTTCATCATTTTTAATAACATGATCAAATTATCTTTTCCGAATTTGTTGATCACTTTTCCATAGCATTCTCTCAGAATCATTTCCTGACCCTTAAACAGTTTCTGTCCCGTTTCTGTAACAGTCACATATGTTCCTTCACTTCCGCTTCCTTCATAAGACCACAGTACCAGTCCACGATCTTTCAGCTTTTCTACCATTTTTGATGTCTGCCGTATTGTCAGCTGCATCTTTTCTGATAAATCCTTTAAATACGTTCTCCCATTATTATTTGGAGAATTTTCTCTCTCAGATTCTATAGTATACAAAGCAATATACTCCTGAAGTGTCATTTTACGAAACAGTTCCTGTATTTTTCCTTTGTTCATCAGATACCGACGATAGGTTAATTCATTTGTAAACTTTCTGATTTCATTTGCATTCAATATTTCTCTCTGCTCTGGCATCTTCAACCGCTCCTCTCTTTTTATTTACATCAATACATGTTATTTTCTTATTTAATCCCCAATTTCTGCCTGAATTTTAATGGCAAAATCAACCGCATTTTCCAGATCTTCTTCATCCGGATGGGTATTTCCCAGTCGAAACATCTGCTGCATCTCTTTTTCTTTACTTGGCATCTGGCTGATCATAATTTTCCTTCTATCAGACTCCACATTCCCCTGACAGAGAAACATTCCCAGATACTCTCCCTCGTCCGGGTACCAGACTTCAAGATTTTTTTCAAGCTTTTCTTTATATTGGTCTGTCGGCACATAACCGCAGGTAACGAACACTGCATATTTTCCGCCTGTAATCTGCTCAAATACATCTGAGATATCCATGCTGCAGGAATAACCATGAATTCCAAACCCGATCAGATAGACATCCGCCGCAGGTATATCCTGCTCTGTATCAATATCTACAATTGTTTTATCCTCTGTATTTAAAGCACCATAGATCTTTTCTGCTATTAAACGTGTATTGCCACTTTTTGACTGATATATAACTGCATATTTCATAATGGACCTCATTTCACATAAAAACAGAAGCGAACAAAAAGAGGAGATGTACCAGCCATCTCCCCATTTTGTTGCTCGCCAATGATTTGATTTTACCTGTTCTCTTTAATACATTTCCGGCTGTGGCTGCGGCGCAGGTGTATTTTCCTTAATGTCCGCTACCGCAGCTTCTGTAGTAAGAAGTGTAGCTGCCACACTTACCGCATTCATTAATGCATTCTTTGTTACCTTCACCGGATCAATAATACCCTGTTTCATCATATCCACAAAGGTTTCTGAGGCTGCATCAAATCCCATGCCAGGCTCACTCTTCTTTACCTTGTCTACGATAACCGGGCCTTCCAGACCTGCATTTTCCACAATCGTATACAGTGGTGCTTCCAGTGCCTTTGCTACGATTCTGGCTCCGGTCTTCTCATCACCCTCCAGGGCTGCTAACAGTTCCTCTACCTTTTTCTGTGCATGGATATATGCAGATCCGCCACCGCAGATAATGCCTTCCGATACGGCTGCTTTTGTTGCGTTCATGGCATCTTCCATGCGGTATTTAGCCTCTTTCATTTCTGTTTCTGTTGCCGCGCCGACACGGATCACTGCAACGCCTCCGCCCATCTTCGCGATACGGTCCATGAGTTTATCTTTATCAAAATCGGATGTTGTTTCAGCCATCTGTCTCTTCAGGCTGGCGATGCGTGCATCAATGTCTTCCTTGTTCCCGGCACCGTCTACGATCGTGGTATTTTCCTTTGTAACCTTTACAGATTTTGCACGGCCAAGCATATCCATCGTGGTATCTTTAAGTTCAAGGCCAAGATCTTCCATGATCACCTGACCGCCGGTAAGTGTTGCGATATCTTCAAGCATTGCCTTTCTGCTGTCACCATATCCCGGTGCCTTTACAGCAACGACCTTCAGGGTACCTCTCAGTCTGTTGACAATCAATGTGGTAAGTGCCTCTCCCTCCACATCTTCTGCAATGATGAGGAGTTCTTTCCTCTCTCTCATCACATTTTCCAAAATGGGAAGGATGTCCTGGATATTTGAAATCTTCTTATCAGTCATGAGGATATAAGGATCCTCCATGTTGGCGATCATTTTTTCTTTATCATCACACATGTATCCGGAAAGATATCCATTATCGAACTGCATACCTTCGACTACGTCGATCTCCGTCTTCATGGTCTTTGATTCTTCAATCGTAATAACGCCGTTCTCTCCGACTTTTTCCATTGCATCGGCAATCATCTCACCGACTTCTTCATTACCGGAAGAGATTGCAGCTACTTTTGCAATATGATCCTTCCCAGTAACAGGATGGCTCATTTCTTCAATTGCCTGTACAGCCACATCTGCTGCCTTCTTCATTCCTTTTCTTAAAACAATGGCATTTGCACCTGCTGCGATATTTTTCATTCCTTCTTTTACAAGTGCCTGTGCCAGAACTGTAGCTGTTGTTGTTCCATCTCCCGCAATGTCGTTTGTCTTGGTAGCCACCTCTTTTACAAGCTGTGCGCCCATATTTTCAAAACGATCTTCCAGTTCGATCTCTTTTGCAATGGTCACACCATCGTTTGTAATTAATGGTGCACCGTAAGATTTATCCAGTACAACATTTCTTCCTTTTGGCCCCAATGTTACCTTTACTGTATCTGCCAGTCTGTCTACGCCGGCTTCCATTTTTTTTCGAACATCAATATCAAAACTAATCTCTTTTGCCATGATAATTTCCTTCTTTCTACTGTTTCTATTACTCGACAATTGCCAGAATGTCATCCTGGATTACAATTTTATATTCTTCGTCGCCAATTTTTACTTCTGTGCCGCCGTATTCAGAAATAATGACTTTATCTCCTTCTTTTACCTGCATGGCAACCCTCTGTCCGTCTTTACATTTTCCCGGACCAACTGCAATTACTACAGCTTCCTGCGGTTTCTCTTTTGCGCTGTCTGGCAGAATGATTCCTGATTCTGTCTTTTCTTCAACATCCTGATACTGAAGAACTACTTTGTCACCCAATGGTTTTAATTTCATATGAATAACCTGCCTTTCTTTTGTTAGCACTCTTGCTTGTTGAGTGCCATCGTGTTTCGCAAAAAATATGTTTCTCGCGAAACATGTTTTATTTTTAAATTATTTATTTTTAAAGTATTATATCACCTGTATTTCTCTTGTCAATAGGTTTCCAAAATAATTTAAAAAAGATGCGAAGCACCTTAACCATTACTTTGCATCTTTTGATCATCTAAATTAATTCACTTATATTTTTCCTGATTTTTTCCGATACTTCCCGAAAAACCTTCAATTCTTCTTCCGACACACCTTTTAAAATCATCCCGTTCATTGCTTCCCTTCTCTTCGTCATTTCTGTTACCAGATCCTTCGCATAATCAGATATTTCATAATGAATATATCTTCTATCATTCTTATCCGGTATCGCAATAAGATAATTTCTCCTGCAGAGACTGTCAACTGCCTGCGAAATATGTCCACGGTTCATCATCAACTGATGGTGGATATCCGTAGAGGTATTATGTGTTCCGCATTTTGACAGGAAGTATAATATCTCCAGTTCTGCTCTTTTCATATCATATTTTTCTCGTAATTCAACGCTCTGTTCCTCTAACAGCTTTTTAAATTGTCCTCCCTGCAATATGATATCAATTTGTGTATCCATTTAGTTCAGCTTCTTTCAATGTTTTTTTCATTCTATCACAAGTTTAATAATTCGTCACCATTTAATTTTAAACGACTTTTTTGTTTCCTCTTAATTAATGATTAACATCTGGAATCTATTCCGCTGAATCTAATATCAGTAATTATTTTATTTCGCAAAGTTCACAAAATCTTCACACAATTATTAGCACTCTCTATTGACGAGTGCTAATTCATATGTTATATTACACATAGAACAAAGAAAGAGAATATGATTTTTCTTCCTGATATTCATAAATCAACACTTCGGGTTTCTCCGATAGTGCAAACTTTAGTTTATGTCATGAAAGGAGATATGACTTATGTTAATGCCTAGTATTTTTGGAGAAAATTTATTTGATGATTTTATGGATGATTTTGCTTTTCCGGACATCGATAAAAAATTGTATGGAAAACATGCTCCCCATATCATGAAGACTGATGTGAAGGAAAAAGACAACGCTTACGAAGTGGCAATTGATCTTCCTGGATTTAAGAAAGACGAGATTCAGATCCAGCTTGAAAACGGTTATGTAACTGTAAGTGCAGCAAAAGGTCTGGATAAAGATGAAAAAGATAAGGAAGGAAAATATATCCGCCGCGAGCGTTATACCGGAAATGTAAGCAGAAGCTTTTATGTAGGAAATAATGTTCAGAGAGAAGACATCCATCCGAAATTTGAAAATGGTATTCTTTCCTTTACTGTTCCAAAAGAGCAGAAGGCAGTAGAAAACAACTCACATTATATTTCCATCGAAGGTTAATCTCAAACGGGCAGGGAATAAAACCCCTGCCTGTTTTAAAAGCCAAATGCAATCGGAAAAGAGGTTTTTGATATGAGTAAAACGACATCAAGAGTATTATGGATTTTAGCCGGAATCTTTCTGATTATAACCGGGATCGGATGTTTGAGGAATCCCGGAAAAATTCTTTATGGTCTTCCCATTATCTTTGGAGTTGCCATGATGTTTTCCGGCATTATAGATATTGTGATATTTGCAGCCGGTCATGATTATATGGCAGGATCTGGCTGGTTTCTTGCTGACGGCATTCTAACCGTACTGATGTCTTTATTCATTTTGGGAAATGGATGGTTTACAGCAATGACTATTTCCTTTATTTTAGGAATGTGGCTGATTTTTTCAGGTATCACCAAACTGGTTAATTCCTTTGACCTTCAAAAACTGGGAGTAAAGGGCTGGGGCTGGTTTACAGTACTTGGAATCCTTCTGACTGTGATTGGTTTTCTGTCATTCACACATCCATTTGCAAGTATTGCAGCTATGGCCTGGGTAATCGGATTTTTCCTGATCCTACAGGGTATTGTATCTGTCATGCGTGGATGCTTTTCCAATCGCTTCTGGATGTAAAATATAACAAAAAATAACATTGCCAAGGAGGAAAAAAGGCACCTCTTCATATAGATTCGGCTGCATACAAAATTGTGTGCAGCCTTTTTTAACGAATGCCTAATTCCAAAAACAATTTGAATATTCTTGTGCGATGAAATCGCACTTCCGGAAATCTGGAAATCAGATGTCTGGGAAGTGGAAATCATCTTATGCGAGTTTACTCGCGTAATGTTTTATTGCTAACTTCCCATTTCTTCTTTATATTCGATTTCTTTCTTACGTTTCTTTGCTTCTGCCTTTGTAGCATAAGTCTCCCATTTCTGCTTCCGTTTTCCGTCTGCATCCGTATAGGAATAGATCACATTAAATTTTCCATTTCGTTCTCTGATCGACGCCATAATCTAACAGCTCCTTTCTGTATTTCTCTTTTCCAGCCACGCTTCAAATTCTTTTCGTTTAATCCGCACATGGGTTCTTACCTTTACAACCGGAAAATATCCTTTGGTACACCAGTGATTTATCATGGACCGGCTGACCTTTGCCATAAAGGCAGCTTCATCTATGGTAAGATACTGCAGATTGCCATTCCGTCCACGGTCCCCGGTCTGTACAAGTTTCTTGCTCCGAAAATCCGCCAGTGCTGCATTTTCTTCCAGTGCCAGTTCTTCATAATCGTTCGCCGGATCCAGATGATATTCATCCTGCCCATCCAAAAACTTTTGGAAACTTTCCTTCGTGATCCTTTTTCGGTCAGCAATTGTGACGAACTCAAAGAAATGCTTATACTTTTGACTATTCAGGATACTATATACCTGATGTCTGGTGATTCCCAACTGTCTGGCCATTTCCGGCATGGTGAGAGTTGCAGCTTCCATTTCCGCATCCTTCTTTTTGTCTTCCTTCGTCCGGTATCTGGACTGTCCGTCATACCATTTCTGAAATGCAGATTTTGGCACGCGTTTCCAGTAATCCACAATCACGACCTCGATATTATTCCGCTTGATCAGGTCATAAACAACACCATCCGTAAGCTCCAGCATTTCTGCAAGCTCCGGAACAGAATAGGACCATTTTTTCAATTCCTTTCCCGGTTCTTCGCCGGTGACTTTATGGTATTTAATCTGATTTGCATACCACTTTTCAAAGCTCTCAATATTGACCCGCATCTTTCCAGCCAATTCTTTCGTCTCAAAATAATTTTTATGTACCAGCCAATAGCGGTCCGTTTTCTTAAGACCCAGGAGCGCCCCCATTTCAGAAACGCTCATCCATTTCTTTTTCGCAGAACGCAGCCTTTTGTATGGGCTGTTTGCTTCCACTTCTTTTACCAGTTCCTCATATTCCTCGGCATTCATTCTTTCCTTCTCATCCATGAAGCTTTCCTCCTTCTTCCCATACCATACCGCACTTTTTCAAAAAATTTTAGGATGTCGATTTTTATCCGGATAGGAGATTAGTGGGCGGATTCCGGCAGTTTATCCAGCCAGTCATCAAAGCTCTTTTTGGAAATACGGTACTTTCCGCCATCCAGCTGGATCCACCGGAATTCATTTTTCTTCAGAAGGTTGTATATTGTCGGTCTGCTGACACCAAGGATCTCCTGTAACTCTTTTACTGTATAACATCTTTTTTCTGCCATATGTCATTACCTCACATTTCATTAATATAGAAGGTCAAATAAAATTCCTTCTATCTATCCAACTTTTCAGAGGGTCTTATACAACATGTTTCAGTAAAAAAATGTCAAGATGAGAAAAAGGGCATAAAGAAACCTCCGTATGAAATGAATCATACGAAGGTGTAAAGGTATTCATACAATTATTAAAAACAGAACATATATTGTTTCTTAAAAAATCAACAAACTGGAAGTTTCACCTACTCAATAAACTGATACAAATTTTCTGTTGTTCCTCAATTCCTATTTATAAAATTTGCAATTTTGTCTTTTAGAATATTCCAATTACCAGAATTATCAACCAGAATAACTGGATTCTCTGGAACATCAATCTGCTGTTTTTCTAAAAAATACCAAGAAATTCCATCAGTAAATATTATTTTGTCACATTTCTCAAATTCATGTTCAATTTCAGGAGTCTTCTTATACTTCAAAGGTACATAGACACCTTCATCAGAAAATAGGGGGCATTTGAATTCTACAAATGCATTTGCTTTGCAAGGTTTTTCGTAGGAATATTGCGATGGAACAAATTGAAAATCTGGTATTCCACCAATATGCTCTTTACCATCCTTACCAATAAACTTTATAGAACAGTTTTCAAGATTCTTAATCATAGACGGACTAGTATTTGCACCACGAGATTTCCAATCCGCACAATGTACTAACTTAATTTGCTCATTTCTAAACTGGCAAAAAAACAAATATAGCACTGCATAAAATGAAAATTCCCAACGACTATTTTCATAACAATACTTAATTTCACTAATATATTTATCTCTTGACAATTCTTGCATTCCACACCTCCAAAAACTTCAAATCTTCTCTAATTGATTCTCTCCGGATAATCCACTTTGATATTTTACTTCAATCCCAATTCCTACACTGGATAAGGGTATATATCCATCAATCTCGACTAAACCATTTTCTGATCGTTTCCAGAACTCAATATCAAACTCTTCGTCCGAAAGGCCAGCCAGAATTTGATTTACCTGAGGGTCTTCGCTAACCGCATGATTCTTAAAAATCTGGTTCAACCCTCTGTTAAAAGGCAAATATCTCATTGTTCCAAAAAAATCTCCTGTCAACTTATCCTCCAGATATGTAGTAAATTTATGATAAATTTCAGCGATCATATAAAACTCCTTAAAAACTTCATCACAAATGAAATATGTTCTATAAATAAACTAAAATTCTTCCCAGGTTCTACCATTTAAATCTTCTGCAATCTTCTTTGTATCAGGCATAATATTATATCCAAACATATCTGCAAGATTAAAGAATTTACTTTTCTGAATTGGATTCTTACTGCTTTTTCTAAAATCTATCGGATAAAACTTTTCAACCATAAAATACCTATGACAGATTGTTCGAAGATTGTATCCATAGTCTTTCGCCCGATAGATTGCTTCATTAATTCGATCCATTTCATCTTGCGTTACAGGATCATCATTTTCAGATTTATATTCCATATTACCATCGATCTCTACCGCAAGAATTGTCTTTATTAATTTTCCAATCGCTCGAATACTTTTGTCCTTATATAATCCTACATATCCATGTTCTGAATATTTCCGAGATTCCTGATCATAAAACAAATTCAAATCCATATTATCCTGAAAAGTTGTTCCTGCCACAATTGCCCTCATCCATTTATAACTGTCAGGAATTAGTTGTTCGTCAAAACAATATTTTTTGAAATCGTCCAAGACAGATACTATCTCCGTATCTCTATCATCAATAACGTCTTCCATTGCTTCCACAAGCTGTTCAAAAGTAAGATTCACGTGCTTTATAGGATGAATAAGTTTTTCCATGTTTTCACAATTGAATTTTTTCAATTCTACAGACATTCCATCAAATAATTGTCGTTTCATTGGTTTGGGATCAATGGTTAGTAACACCTTGATATCCTCTGTCCCAAATTGTTTCAGATGATTCAAAAGTTGTTGTTTATCAAATTGATTATATAATTTAGTCTCTACAACTATCTTAAAGCTTTTTTGACTAATTACAGCATCTGGTACACTTTCATCTCCGGCCACCTGCAGATCAAAAGTAATTTCCGGACTTTCATCGCCTCCAAGAATGAGTGAATTTAACATAGAGAAAAATTTATCCGCATTATAATTATACAAGCGGGATAGCATCAACATCGTGTTGGATGTATCAACATTTTCTTTTGAGTGATATCTTTGAAAATAATGTATTTGCATATTGTTCCTCCAAAATAATCATTTGGCCTTTAAAGATTTCTGTTGTCTGGCAGATTCAACCCATTTTGAAAATTCCCAATCCAATGGTACTTCATCAATGACTTCCATAAGCTTTCTTTCATAATTCAGGTATTCATCATACTCAGTTATCCTACTCCATGCACAAGATAAAGCAGGAACACCATACTGCTTTTTTGCAATATGCTTTACACTTTTCCGTGGGGATCAATGCTGCAATCTTCTCCATGTGAAAGATAAACGGAATATAATCCTCTTCAATAGAAGTAAATTCAAATACAAAGAGGGATTCACTTCTCCCCCTGCGTCTCATTGTTCTAATCCACATATCGTTCTCCTTCCTCAGCCTCTATGGCTGCAATGTCTTCTTTCGTTATTTCGTATTCATGCATTTCAAATGCTGTATCCCTGGAAATAACCAGCTTGTGTTCCAGATACTTTTCGATATCGAACTCATTTTTCCTGTTGTAATCAGAAAGTTCCTTATACCTTCTGTGCTTCGTAATATCATATTTGTCACTGAAAAACGGACGAACACCCCGAAGCTGCAGGATACACTTATTGCCATCCATGACTGCCAGCTCATCCCGGCTCATCAGATCTTTTCCTGTCTTCTGATAATTCAGTCCATAGGAGCGGTTATTCCCTCTGGTATCTGATGTGTTATACAGATCAATGGTCTCTTTCCCCAGTGTCTCGGATATCTCCTTTAGGGTAGAACTTTCTTTTCCACCAAGAAATAAGACCGTATCACAGTTGCCTATGATGGTTTCTGCCGCATCCTTATAGATTGTTTTTAGCTGGGACTGTGACTGCAAAATAATAGAAGCCGATATTTCGCGGCTTCGGATCGTAGCAATCAGCTTGTCGAATTTTGGAATCTGCCCGATATTACTGAACTCATCCAACAACAGACGGACATGATAAGGCAATCTTCCTCCATGCTCATCATCTGCTTTATCGCAAAGCAGATTGAAAAGCTGGGTGTACATGATAGCAACAATAAAGTTGAAGGTGTCATCTGTATCACTGATAATGACAAACATGGCTGTCTTCTGGTCTCCCAGCATGTCAAGCTCCATCTCATCGTATCGTGTCAGCTCGCGAAGCTCTGCAATATCAAATGGGGCTAATCTGGCACCACAGCTAATTAAGATAGATTTGGCAGTTTTTCCAGTAACAAAATGTCAATAGTTTTTTAATCACTTTTTCCCAAAAATGGGCAAAAAAATAGAGCATATGAAATTTTCCATACACTCTATTTTATATTGTATTTCAAATTTGTCAGATTAAGTATAAATTGCAATTTTATTGAATAAAATCACACGCTTTAACACGCTTATTTGAAGCACTCTCTAATCTTGTTTGAAATATCAGAATCAACAAAGCCTTTCTGTGCCATATCATCAAGTATCCCACACGCTTTGTCATGTGACAAACCCTTCTTATAAGGTCTGTCTTCGGTAAGTGCCTGATAAATATCAATGCACGCCATAATACGTTCTGGCTCATTTAATTCATCAGCAGTTTTTCCAAAAGGATATCCTTTTCCATTTAACTTTTCATGATGAAGAGCCGCCCAGTCTCGTATTTCCTCAAAATCATTAACTTCCGACAATATGAGATATGTATAACCAGCATGATTTTTCATTTTTGAAAATTCATCATCCGTAAGTTTATCCGGTTTTTCCAAAATTTCATTACCAATTGCCATTTTTCCGATATCGTGCAAAGCACCTGCCAGATACATTTTCTGTACACTTATTGAATCAAACCCTATGTATTTGGAAAAGAGAGCCGCTTTTTCAGCCACCCCTATAGAATGCATACTGGTAAAAGGCGATTTATAATCTACAATCTTTGCAAAGAAATCTGCAACATTTTTACACGTTTCCCAGTCAAGATCTTGTTTTTCCCTTGGGATGATTTTCCATAGCTCTGATTCAAAAGAATCATCCCTTAAATCCTGGAAGGATTCTTTTGAGAATGCTTTAAGAAAAGCATCCACACATTCGGAATCAAATAACCGATCCTTGTTTTTTGAAAGATACTGGCATATAAAGTCCCATCTCTGCTCATTAAAATCCTTACTGTTTCCAATGATATCAATCATATCAGCAAGATGAATAATTCTTGCAAATAATGGTGTTTCCTGCCATGTCTTCTGAAATGGACCCGTTCCATCAGCATGTTCATGGTGATATAATATGACATTTGAAACATCTGTTTTAAATGGAATTTTTGAAATATTTTTCTCACCATAAATGCAATGGAGATTCGTTTTTCTTCTGATAAATCAATATCCGAATTATTTTTCAATTCTTCAGAAATATATTGTGTCAGAGCGTTATCATGTAACAATGCACATATGGCTAAATCTTGCAGCGCATCACTTTGGATTGCCCAGTATTCAGCCATACGCACACTTATATATGCAACTCTTTTCCCATGTTTATTTTTGATATTTACCAGTTCTGCTTCAATACAATCCAAGGCATATGAGCAGGCTCCTGCCAGTCCGACAATATCTATAGCAAGTTGCTCTTTTTTCATTGATATAATCCCATCATAATTTATTTATACTTCTGAGAACTGATCTTTTCCTACGGAACATAACGGACATTCAAAATCTTCCAGAACATCTTCCCATTTTGTTCCCGGTGCGATACCACCTTCTGGATATCCTTCCTCTTCATCATACTCCCATCCGCAAACATCACATACGTATTTCATTAGTTAATCCTCCTAATTCTGATTTTCTTAAGTATTATTAAAATCCAAAATACATTTTTATCATACCCAGAACGAAGAGATGTACTGGATAAAACAAATAATTTACAATCTTATTCTGCCTTCCCCGTTCTCCATTATATGTAAGGGTTAATCCAAATCCCAATAATGCCCACGGTTCTTTATACATAGCCAAAAAGCAAAATGGAATTGCCCAAACAGGTTTTTCATGAAAAATATATAAAAAATACCCAATTAAGACTGCATGATACTCATAATCCAATCCCAATATCATCGCACTCAGGCATCCGGCTCCCACGATTACAGCGGAAATGAAATACCATAATATACGCCAGCGTACTCCTATTTTTTCTTTTAATGTATCTATGATCCAAATGATAACGAGTACCAAAGCCAATGTGAACATAATATTATTTCCATTTGGCTCAAAATAGGATGCCGTTGTAAACATGTCATATGGAATTTCTGAGATTATTCCAAACAAAAGAAGCATACCTAAATATTTCCACCTGTTTGTCGTTCTGAAATAACCTTCTATCAATAAAAATATAAAGATCGGGAAAGCTATTCTTCCTAATATGTCAAAAATATCACTTATCACAAGCAATATTCCTCCATTCAAATTAGGATAAATCAGAGCCTTATTTACATGATCTATGAGCATAGTTGTAAATGCGATATACTTTAATTGTGCTCCGGATAATATTTTCAGTTTGTTCATTTCCGTTCCTCATTGTATCGTATAACAGACATACCCATATTCATATCTGCAATTCACATTAATAATTTTCTGCATGTACTTCAAAATAACTCTGCGGGTGATTGCATACCGGGCATACTTCCGGTGCTTTTGTTCCTACTACAATATGTCCGCAGTTACGGCATTCCCAAACTTTCACTTCACTCTTTTCAAATACCTGTGCAGTTTCGATATTTTTAAGAAGTGCACGGTATCTTTCTTCATGATGTTTCTCAATCTCTCCTACCGCTCTGAATTTTGCAGCAAGTTCCGGAAAACCTTCTTCCTCTGCTGTTTTGGCAAATCCTTCATACATATCTGTCCACTCGTAGTTTTCACCTTCTGCAGCAGCAGCTAAATTTTCTTTTGTGTCACCAATTCCAGCCAGCTCCTTGAACCACATTTTTGCATGTTCTTTCTCATTATCGGCTGTTTTTAAGAACAATGCTGACATCTGCTCATAGCCTTCCTTTTTTGCAACAGAAGCAAAATAAGTATATTTATTTCTTGCCTGTGACTCTCCTGCAAATGCCTCCTGTAAATTTTTCTCTGTCTGTGTTCCTGCGTATTTGTTTACTGCCATTTCCTTTACCTCCGCTTTCTTTATCACTTTTTCAAAATCTGATGCCGGATGTTTGCACAAAGGACATACAAAATCATCCGGTAATTCTTCTCCTACATACTCATATCCACAGATCCTGCAGCGCCATATTGTCTGACCATCTTCTGTTTTTCCTACTGCCTGTGGCTTAGGTTTTATGTGATTCTGATAATACTCATATGTTACAGAAGGGATATCACTTAAGACTTCCATATCTGTTATTTCGCCAATAAACATCGTATGGGAACCCAGATCTTCTGTTTTATTAACACTTACAGAAATATACGCATTTGTTCCTTCTGTGATATAGTAAATGCCATTTTCGCCCCTTGCACATTTTTCAAATATTTCAAACTTATTCATATCCCGCCCGGATTGAAAACCAAAATGTTTAAATAATTCAAACTGGGCACTCTGGCTTAATACTGACACTGTGAATTTTCCGGTCCTTTGGATCATTTCATGTGTATAATTTGCCTTATTTACACAGATACTTAATTGATTTGGTTCCGATGCCGCCTGGATCGCAGTGTTAATGATACAGCCATTATCCTTTTGGGCTTCTCTGGCAGTCAGTACAAATAATCCATAACTCAGCTTATACATTGCTTTTTTATCCATTCTGCTCCTCCTTCATCTTCTCCCTGCATCTCGGACAAATGCCTTTAAAGGAAATATCATATTCCAAAAAATCAATTCCATGCGTATCATGAATTCTTTTCATTAAATCCGGTATTTCCTCCATATCTACATCCGATACCTCACCACATTTTATGCATCTCACATGATAATGATTTTTCAATGTGATATCGAACCGGTTTGCTCCATCTGGCACTTCAACCTTTCTCAGAGCCCCTTCTTCTGACAGTATATCAAGATTTCTATATACCGTTCCTTTTCCAATGGTAGGATATTCCATCTTTAGAAATTCATATACTTCATTTGCTGTAACATGCCTTTTCATTTCATATACGGCATTTTTCACAAGATCTTTCTGAATTGTATTTCTTCTGTTAGTCATTTGTCCTCCTTATTAGGATTTGTTCTTAATTAGAAGTATATATCAGAAGTTTTAAAATGTCAACATTAAATTAGTAATAATTACTATTTTTAAAATGATGATAGCACTTTGTAAATATCCCTTTTTCGCACAATCTTATTCCATAATTTTTCGTTCAAAAACATATTCCATTTCAGATGATAAATCTCTTCTAAAATTGTATCCAAGTCTGTCAAACGTTTGTACGTCTGCAGGATTTTCAATTTCTTTTTCTGCCATATATCTGACCATCTCACCACGAGCCATCTTAGCATATGTACCTTTTGTTACCAGTTTATCCCCTGATTGTTCACAAAACGTAACCGTAATATATTTGTCTTTATCTGATAAATATTTTTCTATACATTTCGAGTATTCTTTTGATGCAAGATTAATGATAATCCTGCTGTCATCAAGCACTGAACGATATAATCTTTCACCCCAATAGTCATATAGATTTTTTGTATCTTCTATTTCAGCTTTCGCCTGCATCTCCAGGCGATAAGGGGTCACACCATCCATCGGTTTTAGAACACCATAAAACGCAGACAGTATCCTCAAATGATTTTGTATATAATCAAACTGCTGGTTTTCAAACACAGATGGTGCCATATACTGAAATGCGATTCCCTCATACGATAAAACAGCCGGTGTAAGCATATTATAAAGATCCATATTTTCTAATCTGTTGAAATTTTGTTCTGCAATCTTGTCATTACATTTCCAGATAGCTTTTAATTCTTCTTTTGATCTGCTTTTCATCCAGTTCAATATCTCTGCTGTCCTGTCAATAAATTCTGGCAGTCCAACTGGTGCTATACTATCTGTATCGGTAATCATTTTTTTTGCAGGTGATAATATAATCTTCATTATGCCAATTCCTTAAGCATGTTTTCAGGATCATTCGCCGCCCTGACTTTATCATTTGCTTTTATAATGATTCCACACTCATCAATAAGATATGTAGTTCTTACCACACCCATAGAAACTTTTCCATAGTTTTTCTTTTCTTTCCAGACATCATACGCTTCAATAACTTTACGTTCCGGATCAGCTAAAAGTGTAAATGCAAGTCCGTATTTTTCTTCAAATCTTTTATGAGATGCTACGGAATCTTTACTAACCCCAAGAATGACCACCCCCTTTTCCATGAATTGAGGATATCTTTCTGAAAAACCACATGCCTGCTTCGTACATCCTGCTGTATTGTCCTTTGGATAAAAATATAAAATCACTTTCTTTCCTGCATAATCGGATAATCTATGGATTTTTCCATTCTGATCTGGTAACTCAAAATCTGGTGCCTTTATTCCTACTTCAAGCATTCTTTACTCCTCCGTCTTTGCCGCTTTCTCTTTATTAACCTTTGCTTTCCTATTTCCGGAAATCATTTTATGCCCTGTATATATAGCCATTATCATGCACAAAAGAGAACCCACTGCAAAATATTTATGATTTGATTTTGAACCTTTTTGTCCTGTATAAAAAGTACCAAGCATTGTAATTAACGCTCCTAGTGACCAGTATTTATGTGCCTTCATACGATACCTCCGTTTTTATATTTTTCAGTGTCTGTAACAGTAATTATACTCTACAGCAAACCTGTGTCAATTTAATAGCAAAGCAATCACAGACATTTATTATTTTTTATACAATCTATTTTTATCTGTTCACAAATAGTTTTTTTCACTTTTTCAATATCCAAAGGTTTTGCTAAATGTGCATTCATTCCTACATCTAAACATTTCTGTACATCTTCCTCAAAAGCATTGGCGGTCATTGCAATGATCGGAACTGTGCCTGCATCTGGTCGATTTAATGATCGAATCGCTTTAGTAGCTGCTAGTCCATCCATTACCGGCATCATGATATCCATAAGAATTGCATCGAATGTTCCCACTGGATTATTATTGAATAATTCAACAGCCTGCTGCCCATCATTGGCCATTGTAATAATTGCACCTTCATCTTCCAAAAGCATTTCTGCAATCTCGGCATTCAACTCATTGTCCTCGACTAACATAAGATTCAAACCATGAATATTATTCTTCTTATCAGTCTCTTCCTTCTTAGCTTTTTCTGGTGCAGATGCTATCTCAAAAGGCAGTTCAATTACAAAGGTTGATCCCTTTCCAATTTCACTGGTAACAGAAATCATACCACCCATTTTATCAACCAGTTTTTTCACAATAGACATACCAAGTCCGGTTCCATGATAAACGCTGCGGGCATCCGCTTGTTCTTGTGAAAAAGGTTCAAAAATATGTTGCAGAAATTCTTCACTCATGCCAATTCCTGTATCAGAAATTGTCCAGCGATAAGTAATCACATTATCCTTTTCCTCTATACATTCCTGTTTTGTTGAAATTTTTCCACCAGGATTTGTAAATTTAATACTGTTTCCATATATATTCAAGAATATTTGTCGCAAATGCAACGGACTTGCTATGACATACGGATGTACAAAAGCAACATCTCCTGAAAAATCCCATGAAATTTCCTTATCCGAGGCATTTCCTTCTATAATAGCCTAAATATCACAAAAAACATCAGATAAACAGACCAATTCTGATGAGAATTCTTCTCTTCCATCCTCTAATTTACTCATCTGTAAAACATCATTAATCAAGGACAATAAGTGATTTGCCGCCTTTTCCATCTTTTTGTAATTTTCACGTACAAGTTTCTCATCATCACTATGTGCCACATTGATTTTCAATAGACCAATAATTCCATTGAGTGGTGTGCGAATATCATGACTCATATTAAGAAGGAATTTAGATTTCGCCCGATTTGCAGTATCTGCTGCAATCACTGCCTTACGGAGCATTTCTTGCTGTTCAAGTTCTTTTTTCTTTTCTTCATCAATAACTTGATATGTGTAGAGTACTTGTGTCAAGCTACCTCTGTCATCTCTTGAAACCTCAACAAAACTTCCCCTCACCCAGCCGGAAAAAACACCTCTGTACTCCTTACTTAAATATCGTTGCGAATCCATACGCTGTGGCAGCGTATTTAAATCAACAAATTTTAATATATCTTGCTGATTTTTCACATTTGCGGTCTTTTTTATTGCTATGGAAATAGCCTGTTGAGAAGATGAGTAACCATCAAGAATTTTAATAACTGCATCTTCTGCTTTTATAGGTACAAAAGTATCTGTTACAAGGTTAATTAGAAATACCCCTGTATAAATATCAGAAAGGGCAACTGTCGTCGCATTAAGTTCCCCTATTTTCTCCTGCTGCTCTTTCTCTGATTCAAGTTTGGCAATTTTATGCACTGCCTGTCTATTTGCCTTTTGCAGATGTCCCACAATAATAATATTAGAAATAACTCCCAATACATGAATATTCTTGTGCGGCAGAGCCGCCTGTCCAGTGTAACGTGAGCCACCTGTCCAGACGGAGTGAGCCACAATAAATATGCGAGTTTACTCGCGTAATGCTTTATCCAA
>NZ_JBQKGG010000010.1:0-90090 GCF_052118925.1 Candidatus Paralachnospira sp. LCP21S3_A2 | reverse complement strand
TTTTCTTTTATCCATTTTACTTGGCGATACTTTCGTATCAATTTCTGAAACTTCTTTTTATAGAATTTTCAGGGGTTGGAATATACTGTTCAGTTATCAAGGTTCTCTTTGTCGTTGTCTTTCAGTTCTCAGCGGCAACTTCTTTATTCTATCACATTGTTTCCTGTTTGTCAACAACTTTTTTATTTTTTTCGACTTTTTCTTTTGTCGTTTGCTGTATTTCGTTCAGCGAAAACCAGTTTACCATGCTTTGCTTTCCTTGTCAACACCTTTTTGTTTATTTTTTTTATACAATTCAAACACTTTCGTTTTTCCCCGCCCGCAGCTTCAGAATTCTGCCGCAGGCGGAGGCACCTTTATTCCGGCCGTCCAATCAGTCCACTGCAATATACGTATTATATCCCCGCTTTCGAAGCTGCCGTTCCATACTGATTGCATGATCTAACTCCTCATACGCTCCTACCCGAACCTGAAACCACCCGTTTTCCGCACGGATCCATGCCGGATATCCCAATGTCTGAAGCTCTTCCAGCATTTCTTCTGCATAACGCCGCTCACGAAATGCACCGGTCTGAACCTGATATAACGTCCGATGCGGTCCTTCCTGGCTCTCTACTCCTCCCTCTGTCATATCCAAAATCCCATCCGCAATGGCTTTTGCAATGCGGTCAAACTGCTCATCAAACCGTTCATTATCCTCCGGTGAATCAATAAAGCCGGCCTCCACCAGAACGGCCGGCATATTGGTTCTCCGAAGCACCACCAGATTTGGCCGTTCTATGACCCCCCGGTTGGCAAAGCCAAGTCCCTCCAGCCCTTCTCCGATCTTTTTGGCCAGCTTCTCCGCCTCTCCACCTTTCTCATATACCAGAGTCTCGATTCCCGAGGCTGTTCCCGGTTCCGCCGACGCATTCCGATGGATCGACACAAAATAATCTGCGCCTGAATGGTTTCCCATCATTGCTTTTTCATAAGGCGTATTGTAAACATCCTCTGTTCTTGTGTATGCAACATCCAGTCCTGCTGCCTCCAAAAGCTCTCCGACCGCCAGAGCCAGCGCCAGCGCATCATCCTTCTCCTGTCTGCCTTCGAAGACCGCCCCCGGATCCCGGCCGCCGTGTCCCGCATCTATCACTACTTTTTCTCTCATCCGACTAACCACCCTGCAAAATGCTTTCTGTTTATAATATGACCGGAATGAGCTCCCGTGAACCTGAAATATTTTACATCTCCGCTAAATCAAAAAGAAGCTCTTTTACTGTTTCCCGTGAAGAAAAAAGCGAAGCTGTTCTGCTCCGCCTTTTCTTCATATCTTACAATCTCGTTTTTTGTTTCAGATATCCCTTTTCCTATTCTACTGTTACACTCTTCGCCAGGTTTCTGGGACGATCCACATCCAGCCCCCTTGCAACCGATACATAATAGCCCATGAGCTGCAGCGGGATCACCGCCAGTGAAGCCGCAAAATGCTCATCCGTTTTCGGAATATAGGTCACAAAGTCTGCCGTATCTTCAATATTATAATTTCCATACGTTGTCAGGCACATCAGATATGCGCCGCGGCTTTTACACTCTACCATATTGCTGACACTCTTTTCATAAACCTTTGGCTGAGTCAATACACCGATCACCAGCGTTCCATCCTCTAAAAGCGAAATGGTTCCATGCTTTAACTCTCCTGCCGCATACGCCTCCGAATGGATATAGCTGATCTCCTTCATTTTCAGGCTGCCTTCCAGGCTGACTGCATAATCAATACCGCGGCCCACAAAGAAAATATCCCTTGCCGCCACCTGCTTTGCCGCAAACCACTGAAGCCGTTCCTTATCATCAATAATCTTCTGGATCTTCTGGGGAAGAGTCTCCATTTCCTCCAGATAAGACCGATACTGCTCGTCCGTGATCTGTCCCCGTGCCTTTGCAAACTGCACGGAAAGGAGATACCCTGCCACCAGCTGGGTACTGTATGCTTTCGTTGTTGCAACTGCAATCTCCGGGCCTGCCAGCGTATAAAATACATGATCGGTTTCTCTTGCAATGGATGAACCAACCACATTGACGACTGCCAGGGTCCGGATGCCCTGCTCCTTCGCCAGTCGGAGCGCTGCAAGACTGTCTGCCGTTTCACCGGACTGGCTGATAATGATCACCAGACCATTTGGATCCAGGATCGGTCTGCGATAACGGAATTCTGATGCAAGATCCACCCGTACCGGGATCCGTGCCAGATCCTCCATGACATACTGTGTCACCACGCCTGCGTGGTATGCAGAACCACAGGCCACCACATAAATCTGACTAACAGACTTAATCACATCATCCGTCAATCCAACCGATGAAAGGTCAATTTCTCCCGCCTTCAGTACAGAATGAATCGTATCCTGCACTGCTTTGGGCTGCTCATGGATCTCTTTCATCATGAAATGCTCATATCCTGCTTTTTCTGCCGCCTCTGCATTCCATTCGATCGTCTTTAATTCTTTTTCAATTTCATCCCCGTTCAGATTGTAAAAAGTAATTTCGCCTTTCCGAACACGGGCCATTTCCAGATTTCCAATATAATAAACATTTCTGGTATATTTTAAAATTGCCGGCACATCCGATGCGATATAGGATTCTCCACCTGCCACTCCGAGGATCATCGGGCTGTCTTTTCTTGCCACATAGATTTCATCCGGATAATCCTTAAACATCAGTGCCATCGCATAGGATCCGCGAATACGCACCATGGAATGGTTAATGGCATCCACCGGAGTTCCCTCATACTTTTTATAGTAATAATCTACCAGCTTGACTGCCACCTCTGTATCCGTCTCAGAATAAAAGCTGTAGCCCTTGCGAAGCAGCTTATCTTTCAGCTCCTGATAATTCTCAATGATTCCGTTATGAACCGCTACCACATTCCCGTCATCACTGATGTGGGGATGAGCATTGTTTTCCGAAGGTTCCCCGTGGGTTGCCCATCTGGTATGTCCGATTCCGCAGGTTCCACGAACCGACTTTCCGTCATTTGTTTTTTCCTCCAGGACCTTCAGGCGTCCCTTGGCCTTAATTACCTCAACAGGCTCTTCTCCATCCCGCACAGCGATTCCGGCAGAATCATAGCCACGGTATTCCAGCTTTGACAGTGCCTCCAAAAGAATCGGAGTGGCCTGATGATCACCGGTAAATCCGACAATTCCACACATAGATAAATTCCTTTCATGTCTTGAGTGTTTTCGGATCATGCTTTATCGTATGATCCAATTCAACACGTTATGCTCTCGTTCTGATCCGGTCTCCAGATCGTCTTGTTTCAACATCTGCTATGCTCCCTGCGTTCCCTTTAACCAGGTAATAAACTGAACAGCCGTCCGTCCGGAGATCCCGCCATGGGACAGTTCCCACTTATTGGCTGCCAGAAGGAGCTCCTCCTCCGGCATAGTGATCCCCGCTCTTTTTGCCAGGGTAACAACGATTTCCTTAAACTGTGCCGGCTCCGGCCGCCCGTAGTAAATGGTCACGCCGAACCGAGACGCCAGTGACAGCTTCTCCTGAACGGTATCGGAGCGATGCATATCCTCCCGTACCTCTTCCTTGTCGCTGAAATTCTCCCGGATCAGGTGACGGCGGTTGGATGTGGCATAAATCAGAATATTGGAAGGGCGTACTTCCAGTCCTCCCTCAATGATTGCCTTCAGATATTTATACTCTACCTCAAACTCCTCAAAAGACAGATCATCCATGTAGATGATAAACTTATAATTCCGACTCTTGATCTGGCTGATGATCGAGGACAGATCGCGGAACTGATGCTTATAGACCTCGATCATGCGAAGCCCCTGATCATAGTATTTATGGAGAATTGCCTTAATACTGGAGGATTTTCCGGTTCCGCTGTCGCCAAAAAGCAGACAGTTATTGGCCTCACGCCCCTCCACAAACGCTTCTGTATTCTCAACCAGTTTCTTTTTCTGTGCCTCATATCCCACAAGATCATCCAGATATACATGCTCGATGTTCTTAATAGGAACAATCAGTGCCTCCTCGTCCTTCTGCTCAACCCGAAATGCCTTATGAAGCCCGAACTTTCCAACACCGAACCGGCGATAAAACTCTGCAATGATCCGATTCCACTCCTGATCCGTTTCTGCCGCGGCAAGAGCCCCTGCCAGCTCCTGAATATTATCCCGGATCCGCCGATTGAACACCGTACTGTGGGTACCGGTACTCTCATACGTTTTCAGCAGTCCGAATAACGGCACTCCGCTAAGATCCAGTCTGGCCAGATCAAAAGAAAACCACTCTCTGAACAGCGAAAAGTCGTGTTCTGCCAGCGTATTGACCGTTCCTTTTACCCTGCCGCGGATCTCACATGCCATACTGAAGGCATTTTCATTGGTCGCCAGCACGTAGGCCAGCAAGCTGTGCCAGAGATTTCCTTTAAACCCATGAGCTGCAGCAAACTCCACCAGCTCTCCGGCAGTCTGAAACCGGTCTGGTGCTGCTTCCGTCTCATCCACCTCCATCTGACCGCCGCAGACACCTGTGCCTGCCGCATCAATTAATGCTGCCATGGCTTCCACCAGTTCTTTATGAGCCGGATTCCGATATAAGATCAGCTCGTCAGTTTTCATTGATGTTCTTCCCCTTGTCTGTATAGTAATTTCCCAGGATCCGGAAGTAGTTCGCTTCTTCCAGAATACCGCGGAGTGCATTTTTCACTCCTGCATCATCCAGATTCCCTTCAAAATCTACAAAGAACCGGAATTCCCAGGGCCGCCCCAAAATCGGACGGGACTCCAGCTTTAACATGTTCAGTCCGTTGTAGGTTAAATGGGACAGCATATTATAAAGCGCTGCATTCTCATGCTTGATCTCAAAACAGATACTGATCTTATTGGCCGATGCCTCATATATTTTCCGGCTGGAAATCACAATAAAACGGGTGGTATTTCCGCGGCTGTTCATTACCCCTCTATCCAGGATCTTCAGACCGTAAAGCGCTCCGGCCATCTCACTGGCGATGGCTGCATGATGCTTATCCCCCTCTTCCATGACCCGTTTTGCTGAAAGGGCAGTATTGTTTACACTGTGCTTCTCCCAGTTTTTCCGTTCGTCCAGATACCGGCTGCACTGCATCAGCCCCTGAGGATGAGAATAAACCAGCTTGATGTCGGAAAGCTCTGCGTCCGGAAGTCCCAGAAGCACATGGTCTACTTTTACATATGTCTCACCAACAATATAATTATCATATTTCACCAGCAGGTCATAGACATCTGCCACGCTTCCTGCTGAAGAATTTTCGATAGGAAGCACTGCATAGTCCGCAGTTCCCGCACAGATAGCACGCATGGCATCATCCCAGGTTTTTACATGGAACAGTCTGGCCTGATCGCCAAAGAACTGTTTGGCTGCCACATGGCTGTACGCGCCCTCCACGCCCTGATAGACCACCTGGGCCTTTGTTTTCTGTAAATTCGGGACCATCTCAAAGGGCAGTCCAGTGATCACACCCTTGTCTGCCAGAAGCTGGTATTGCTGCTTTCGGCTGATGGACATGATCTGGGTAAACAGCTCCCGCAGTCCATAACGGTTGAACTCACAGTCTGCCATATCCGCAATGGCATTCATCTTTTCCTGCTCCCGGTTCCGGTCCAGCACCTGCATTCCATTTCTGATCTTATAATCAGCCACTTCCCGGCAGAGCGCCATCCGTTTTTCAAACTGCTCCACCAGATTTTTGTCAATGGCATCAATCTCGTTTCTGATCTCTCCTAAGTCCATGATCACAATTCCTCCAAAAGATCTTTTACCCGTTTATGAAGCAGGGGATGAACCAGATACGGTGCGATCTGCGCCAGCGGTTCCAGCACAAACGTCCGTTTCTGAATCTCCGGGTGGGGAAGTACCAGAACCGGATCGTCCTGGATCAGGTCATCATAACATAACAGATCCATATCCAGCGTCCGCGGTCCCCAGTGGATCAGCCTCTCCCGTTTTTCCTGCTGCTCCGCCTTATGAAGTACGTCCAGAAGCTCATAGGGCGTCAGAAGCGTTTCCAGCTCCAGACAGCCGTTGAGAAAATTATCCTGCTCCACTCCGCCATAGGGCTCCGTTTCGATCATATCGGATACAGCTCCCAGACGGATCAGCGGTTCATCCCGCAGCACCCGGATTCCAGCTTCGATATGGGCTCTTTTATCACCCATATTCGAACCGAATGCCACATAGGCCTTATGCCAGCTCCGTTCAATCGCCACGGAAACGGTCTCCAGCGGGAGTCCCACCGGTGCCCAGGGCTTTTTGATCTCCAGAGAGATTCCCCGCATGAGAGGATAGGTCAGGAGCAGATGCTCCGCCACGCCCTCTGCTGCCGCTTCAATGAGCTTACAGGTATGCTCCTTCATATATTTTGTAATCTCGGCACTGACAAGGCCGTAATGGATTGAGGCCTCCAGCTCGTCAGTTTTCCCCGCCTTTCTTGTGTCCGTAAGCAGTTCGGCACTGACGATGAACTTTTGACCGAGAGCCGTCTCCTCCGGAAATACACCGTGATTGGCGAACACTTCCAGGTTCTTTATGATGATTTTATCCATGCTTCCTCCGTTTTGCTGGCTGCGGATTTCGGATTTTAAAATCCATGCTTCCGCTTCCATTTTCCCTGTTTCCGATGCCGCCGCAGTTTTCTTTATTCTGCCCGCAGAATGGCCTCTGTCATCAGAAGCGCCCGGCGGTTTTCCTTTACATCATGAACACGGACAAAGGCACAGCCCTTCATGACACCCATCACGGTTGTCGCTACCGTTCCTTCCACGCGCTCAGAAGCAGGAAGATCCAGCGTCAGACCGATCATAGATTTTCTGGAGGTTCCGAGGAGTACCGGATAACCGAGCTCCTTTAAAATCTCCACATGATTCATCAGGCAGAGATTCTGCTCATACGTCTTCCCGAAGCCAATTCCGGGATCAAGAATGATCTTATCGTCCGCCACACCGGCATCCTTGGCCAGTTTCACCGATTCCCCGAGATCCTTTTTCACATCCGCCAGATAATTTTCATAATCCGGCTCCTTGCGGTTGTGCATCAGACAGCAGCTTACGTTATACCTTGCAATCACATCCGCCATAGCGGGATCATACTTGCAGCCCCAGATATCATTTACCAGATCGGCTCCGCCCTTGATGGCAGCCTCTGCCACACCGCTTTTATAAGTATCAATCGAGATTGGCACATCGAACCGGGCTTTCACCGCCTCGATCACCGGCAGTACTCTGGCAATCTCATCCGCATCAGGAAGGATCGCACCGTAACCGGGTCTTGTGGACTCGCCGCCAATGTCGATGATATCCGCGCCGTCCGCCAGCATCTCCTCTGTGTGCTTCAGAGCCGCATCCAGATTATTCCATTTTCCGCCATCGGAAAAGGAATCCGGCGTTACATTTAAAATTCCCATGACATATGCATGATTCTCCACATCAAAATCCTTATTTCCAATCCTCATCTGTGCTTACCTCTTGATATTATAATTTTTCTTTTCCATGGGCCAGTTGCAGGAAGCCTGCGCCTTGCACATAAAACAGGCTCTGGACTTTTTATCCGCATCGTAGATCAATGTTCCGAGGAGGCTCTCCCCGGCCACATCCTTAGAACGATGGCTGCTGATGGCTGATAAAATCTCAGCCTGCTCATCCCCGGTAAACCCGCAGTCCCGGAGGATTTCCTCCGCAATCCCGACACTGGCCCGGTCATGAGGGATCCCCGTCTCATACTGAGCTGCCCGTCCGATGTCGTGGAGCAGCGCCGCCGCATAAATCAGCTCCTTGGAGACCGGAATCCGTTCCTCCAGTGCTTTTATGTAAGCAATCCGCGCCACGCTCAGCAGATGGTCCATGTCATGGCGGCAGTAGATCCGTTCCTGCTCCAGTCTCAGCAGTTTTTTCATATTCCAGATAAAGGTTTCATTTCGGATAATACGATCAACTCGTTCCACTCATGTCCTCCTGCGTCTCAGAATGTTTTCTTGTTATTGTATCATATTCCATAAAAAAAAGGAACCCTGCCATCTGTACAGAGTTCCAAATTTCTCTTTTTGTTTTCCATCCTAGCGGATCATGGCAAATACACGGTCTGCCAGTGCCTGATCCTCCTCGAAAATTCCCCGGCGCACATAAGTCATAGTCTGGGCACCCGGCTTTCGGATTCCACGCATGGTCATGCACATATGCTCTGCCTCTACAACCACCATTACACCTTTGGGCTTTAAATGGGTCATCATAGCATCTGCTACCTGAGCCGTCAGCTGCTCCTGAAGCTGGGGACGCTTTGCAAACTCATCCACCGTCCGCGCAAGCTTGCTTAAACCGGCCACCTTTCCATCTGGTACATAAGCCACATGGGCCTTTCCGTAAAAGGGAAGAAGATGATGCTCACACATGGAATAGAAGGTAATATCCTTTTCCAGCACCAGTTCATTATTTGATACCGTAAAGGTTTTCGACAAATGGCGCGCCGCCGCTTCATCGCTTCCCGTATAGATTTCTTCACACATTCTCGCGATCCGATCCGGTGTTCCCACCAGTCCCTCGCGGTTCACATCCTCGCCGATCCCTTCAAGGAACAGGCGCACTGCTGCTTCAACTTTTTCTTTATCTATCATGGATAGTCTCCTTTAAAGCATCGGTCACTTCGCTGAGATAAGACAACGAACCGAATGCTATTATAATTTCATCTTCTTTTGCCGACAAAAGTGCATCAAAAACTGCCTGCTTTACAGACAGCTCCGCTTTCACCTTACCGGTAAATCCGCTTTTCAGAACACAGTCTCTTAACGCCTCTGCACCAAGAGCTCTCGGACTTCCTGGCGTCACAGTATAAATCTTCTGCGCCAGGGGCATTGTGATCCGTACAATTTCTTCGTAATCCTTATCCGCCAGAATTCCCATAATATAAGAAATCTTTCTGCCGGAAAAATAAAGTTCAATGGAATCTCTGAGGCGCACAGCCGCCTCCGGATTATGAGCTCCGTCAATGAGAAACACAGGCCGATCCATCAGCATTTGAAAACGTCCCGGCCATTTCACACCGGCCATGCCCTCAAGAACCGCCTGCTGTCTAATATCATAGCCTAAACCGCGGAGAATTTCAACTACTTCCAGCGCTGTACAGGCATTTATCACCTGATATTTTCCAAGAAGCGACAGTTTTACATTTTGAAACTCCTTATAATCAAAAACCGTCCCCGTATAATCTGCAGACCGGATCACTGCCTGCTCCGGTCTGGAAATAATCAGAGGCGCCTGTTTTTCTTCTGCGATTCCTTGGATCACTGCCTCCACTTCCGGATTCTGCCCGGTCATGGCCACCGGTCTTCCCGGCTTTATGATCCCACCCTTGACCTTCGCGATCTCCTCCAGGGTATTTCCGAGAAACTGCATGTGATCCATGCTGATTGATGCAAGAATGCTAACCTGAGTTGTCGTCACCACGTTGGTGGCATCCGTTTCGCCACCCATGCCGGTTTCCAGCGCCACCAGATCACACTTTTTTTCCTTAAAATAAAGGAAGCTGACTGCTGTTTCTGTCTCGAAGCTGGTGGGATGAGGAAATCCTTCCCCCTCCATGGCATCACTGGCTTCACGTACCTTTGTCATCAGCCTGGCCACATCTGCTTCACTGATAGATTCACCGTTTACCTGGATCTTTTCGCAGTAGGTAAACACCGATGGGGAATTATAGCGTCCGACCAGATATCCGGCCGCCTGACAGATACTTGCCACCATGGCAAGTATCGAACCTTTCCCATTAGTTCCCGCAATATGCAGAAAGGACAGCTCATTCTGGGGATCCCCCAGTCGGTGCAGCAGCTCCTTCATGGTGCCAAGTCCGAGAACAATATTCTTTTTCTTCATCAGCTCCCCTGCGTAAGCCACAGATTCTTCGTAATTCATCGCGTCCCTCCTGTGAAAACCGGGCAGCTTCCTGCCCGGTCCCGATCATTTTGTTCTTCTACTTTTTCCTGCTACCCTAGTTTATCACGTTTTCTTAGAAAATCAACCTTTCCGGTGGAAATTGTCAAGTTTTTGGCAGAGCAGGAGAATCTTCGCTTCAACTACGGCTCCCCTCGCGGGGAGCGACCTTCCCGCTCTCATACAGTCTTTTCTGTTATTTCAACACGCAGACTTCAGACCTTCTCCCGCTCCGCTCGTTCTGTCGATACAGAACAGCTCCTGCCTGAGGTTGTATAAGCATTCTTCCCATACGCAAAATGTAAAAAACGCCCAGGAACAAGCAAGCTTGTCCTGAACGTTTTTTACATTTTATCTGCGTGTCGAATCTGGAGTTACAGGATATCAATATGTTCCCCGGCCAGAGCTTTGTTCATGCTGCGGACTGCACAGAATTTTCCGCACATGGAGCAGGTATCTTCATGTTCCGGAGAACGGTCATCACGGATCGCTTTTGCGGTCTCGGGATCAATGGCGCATTTCCACTGAGCTTCCCAGTCGAGGACACGGCGGGCATCGCCCATCTGGTCATCAATGTCTCTGGCGCCGCGTACCCCCTTGGCAATATCTGCTGCATGAGCTGCAATCCGGCTGGCGATGATCCCCTGCTTTACATCATCCAGGTTAGGCAGAGCCAGATGCTCGGCGGGAGTTACATAGCAAAGGAATGCCGCACCGTTCATAGCTGCAATGGCACCGCCAATGGCCGCGGTGATATGGTCATAGCCCGGTGCAATATCGGTTACCAGCGGCCCAAGTACATAGAAAGGCGCGCCCATACAGATCGTCTGCTGCACCTTCATATTGGCTGCGATCTGATCCATGGGAACGTGTCCGGGGCCTTCTACCATGACCTGAACATCCTTCTCCCAGGCTCTCTTGGTCAGCTCACCCAGACGGACAAGCTCCTCGATCTGACATACATCCGTGGCATCTGCCAGACAGCCGGGACGGCAGGCATCACCCAGGGAAATGGTCACATCGTATTCTCTGCAGATATCCAGAATCTCATCATAATATTCATAGAACGGATTTTCCTCGCCGGTCATACACATCCATGCAAACACCAGGGAACCTCCGCGGGATACGATATTCATCTTTCTTTTATGCTTGCGGATCTGATCGATGGTCTTTCTGGTGATTCCGCAGTGAAGGGTTACAAAATCCACACCGTCCTCTGCATGGAGACGGATCACATCGACAAAATCCTTTGCAGTCAGCGTATCCAGATCTCTCTGATAATGGATCACACTGTCATAAACCGGAACTGTTCCGATCATAGCAGGACACTCATGGGTCAGCTTCCGGCGGAACGGCTGAGTATTTCCGTGGCTGGACAGGTCCATGATGGCTTCTGCACCCATATTGACTGCGGAAAGCACCTTCTCCATTTCCACGTCATAATCCTTACAGTCTCTGGAAACACCCAGGTTTACATTGATCTTGGTGCGGAGCATGGAGCCAATCCCCTCCGGGGAGAGACATTCATGATTCTTATTGGCAGGGATCGCCACCTTGCCGCTGGCTACCAGGGGAAGGAGCTCCTCCGTGGTCATGTGCTCCTTTTTTGCCACGATCTCCATCTGCTTTGTCACAATGCCTTTTCTTGCTGCATCCATCTGTGTTGCGTATGCTTCTGTTCTCATCTTCATTCTCCTTTTTGTATTCTGTTCACCGATCTTTACCGGCGAAAATTTCCTGCGTTCTCTTCCGTTTTGAACCTCAATGCTGTACCGGTTCTTCTGCATATTTCCCGGTCAGGGCAAATGCATGGTTCATGGGACCGCTTCCGAGCCCCAGATCCAGCATAGCTGCCAGTGCATCAGAAATATAGTCCTTAGCCCGTCCGACGGATGTCTCCAGGTCATACCCCTTCGCCAGATTTGCCGCAATGGCACTGGACAAGGTACATCCGGTTCCGTGAGTGTTGGGATTTTCGATCCGCTTTCCATAAAACCACCGGTGTTTCCCATCGGAAACCAGCAGGTCGCTGGCGTCTTCAATGCTGTGGCCGCCTTTTAAAAGCACGGCACATCCGCAGGAATTGCTGATCTTTTCCGCTGCCGCTTCCATGTCCTCCTTATTCCGGATTTCCATGCCGGAAAGGATCTCCGCCTCCGGAATATTGGGCGTTACCAGATCGGCCAGGGGCAGAAGCCGGCGTTTCATCACTGTGACCGCCTCTGTTTCCATCAGACTGGAGCCGGACGTTGCCACCATGACCGGATCCACCACGATCCGCTCTGCTCCGTAAAACTTAAGACGCTCCGCCGCTGCTTCCATCAGGGCTCCGTTCGGTATCATGCCAAGCTTCACCGCATCCGGACGGATATCGGTAAATACCGCATCGATCTGCCGTTTTAAGAATTCCGGCGTCACCTCCGTCACGCCGCTTACGCCGGTAGTGTTCTGAGCTGTCAGCGCAGTCACTGCGCTCATGGCGAACACTCCATTCATGGTCATCGTTTTCAGATCAGCCTGAATACCGGCGCCTCCGCTGGAATCACTTCCGGCGATTGATAATGCTGTTTTCATGTTTTCCTCCTGATCCGCATTATTTTTATTCTGCGGGTTCCTTCTTTCCGGAATATTCTTCCTTTTTTGTTTGATAGGACGCACTTTCCTATGAAACGATGAAAGTCTCCCGCCGGCGACAGAAGGTGGTGCCCCCGGTCTGCCGCCGTAATCTGATCTATATTTTTCACAGGAACCGTTCCAGTTCTCTGCAATTCAGATTCTTCTGTGTAAGCTTGCTGTTACGACTTGTCAATGGTCTCCCATGCGCTCCGATAATCCTCCAGATACCAGTCCGCCAGTGACCGCAGTTCCTCGCTGCTTGTTTCATGGCCGTCATACACGGCTGCCACCGAAAATCCGGCGTCTTTCGCCGTCCGCGCCGCATGATATGCATCCTCAAATACAACGGTCTCCGTTTTTTCCGTCCCCAGGAACGAAAGCGCCTGCTCGTAGATCATAGGCTCATCCTTCCCGTGCCCTACTTCCCCGCAGGTGAAAATTTCTCCGAAAAAGCGATCCAGGCTGCAGCGTTTCAGTGCTCCCTCCACCAGCCGCCGTTCCGCCGCCGTGGTAATGCACATGGAAACTCCATCTTTATCCAATTGTTCCAGAAATTCTTCAATTCCCGGCTTCGGCTCGGCCCTGTACAGATAAAAATCTCCCACCATCTCATTGACCTCATCGATGATCGTCTCCGTACTTTTGGGAATCCGATACTGCTCCTTGATAGCTTCCGCCGCCTGCTGCAGGCTCATGGTTTTCAGCTCTTCGTTGATGGTTTCCCCCGGTGTCATACCGATCAGACGCAGATAATCCTCTCCCGCCGTGTCCCAGACCGACATGGTATCAAACAGTGTCCCATCAAAATCAAAGATTGCCCCGCGAAGCCTCATCGGCTCACCATCTCTTCCGAGAGAGCGCGCAGCTTCCGGCACTGTGCCTCAATGTCCGCTGCGCCAAAGATGGCACTTACAAGAGCCACACCATCTGCTCCGGTTCCCGCAAGCTCCAGGATATTGCTCTCGCCGATGCCGCCGATGGCCACCACCGGCACATCCACGGCTTCACAGATGGCTCGCAGCGTTTCCTTTGGCAGCACGCTTGCATCCGCCTTGGTCGAGGTTGTAAACATCGCTCCCACACCGAGACAGTCCGCTCCGTTTTTCACAGCCTCCACAGCTTCCTCCACGGAATGGGCGGAAACACCAATTATCATCTGATCCCCCACTTTTGCCCGTACATCGGATGCTTTCATATCCTCCTGCCCCACATGGACACCGTCTGCCTGGCATTTTATGGCAACGTCCACATTATCGTTGATGAAAAAGGGAACATGATACCTGGAACAGAGTGCCTTGATTTCCTTCGCCTCCGCCAGAAAGTCCTCTTCGCTCAGTTCCTTTTCCCGAAGCTGCACGCAGGTCACTCCACCCTTCAGTGCCGCCTCCACCTGCTCATACAGGGTCTGTTTTCCCACCCAGGCACGGTCTGTCACCGCATACAGCCGCATATATTGTTTATCGCACTTCATACCTTGCTCCTTTCTCCAGCTTCTCCGGCGTCATTCGATCTACCGCATCGATGATATAGGTCCGATAGGACGCATTTCCGTCCATGGCAGACAACCGGTCATAGGCAATTTCTCCGGCAATCCCCATGGTGCAAACTGCCGCCGCAGCTGCTTCCAGTGTCCGATCCGGATTGGCCGTCACAAACGCCGCTGTCATGGATGAAAGCTGGCAGCCGGTCCCGGTGATGGACGACATTCTGGCATTTCCGTTTCGGATACAATAGACTCTTGTATCATCGCCCACCAGATCGATCGCTCCTGTCACAGCGACAACTGCTCCTGTCTTTTTCGCAAACGCTTTCACAAAGGATACAGCCGCATCCAGATTTTCTTCCGTCACCTGATCGGCAACATCTGCATCCACCCCCTTGGTGGTTCCGCTCCCCAGCGCCAGCGTCTTGATCTCGGAAATATTTCCCCGGATCACTGTCATCTTAATGTTCTCCAGCAGCTTCAGCGCCGTACCGGTCCGAAGTCTGGATGCTCCTGCTCCCACCGGATCCAGCACAACCGGATGGGCCAGCTCATTGGCCTTTTTTCCTGCCAGAAGCATCGACGGAATTGTCCGATGATTCAGTGTTCCGATGTTAATAGTCAGACCCCCACAAATGGATGTGATCTCCTCTGCCTCCTCCGGATCATCTGCCATGATCGGGGATCCGCCGCAGGCCAGCAGAATGTTGGCACAGTCGTTGACAGTCACATAATTGGTGATATTATGGATCAGCGGACACCGTTCTCTCACGTTCCGCAGACATTCTCCAAGCATATGGTGTTTTTCCCCCTATCCGATGACTTCCTGCATCTTATGTAAGGCTCCGCATTTTTTCAGGCTGTAGATCAGCACACCGGAAATTACGGCTCCACCGGCAGTGGATACAAAGAACGGAAACACATAGACATAAAATGCCAGCCCAGCTGCACTCTTTCCCATAAGAAGGACTGCGACCGGATACGCACACAGACCGCCCAGGATTGAAGTTCCTGCCACCTCCGCCAGAAGCGTTCCCGGAAGATTTTTAGTTTTCCAGTACATCAGGCCGCAGGCCAGCGCCCCGAACATGCTGCCCGGAAATGCCATGAGGCTTCCAAGTCCCAGAAGATTGCGGATCAGAGACGCCGCAAAGGCCGCACCCACACCATAACCAGGCCCAAGAAGCACCGCACAGAGAATATTGACCATATGCTGCACGGGAGAACATTTGCTCCCAAACACCGGGAAGGAGAACAGGCTCCCTACCACAGCTGCCGCGCAGAATAATCCTGCCAGCGCCAGCTTCTTCACACTGCATTTTGTCTGATTCATACTTATACAACTTCCTTTCGTCATATTATAAAAGGAGATACCATGCGGTATCTCCGAATGTAAGCGCTATAAAACGACTTCCTCCGGCGGCATTATCCGCATCAGGTATAAGGGTCGAAGTTGATCACTTCCTCTCAGCCCGCTTCTACGAGCTCCCCTGTATTTATTTTCCTTATCAGTATACACCTGCCGGCTGGTTATTGCAAGCAGAAGTGCAGAATATATTCGGAACACCGGAGTCGGAAAACATTGCTCCGGGAGAATCATCTTCCATGCCTTCAAATACCGGCCTCCTCTAATACAAAAGAGCAGATAACCTTCGTTATCTGCTCTCTAAAGTCGGAATGACAGGATTCGAACCTGCGACCTCTCGGTCCCTAACCGAACGCTCTACCAAGCTGAGCCACATTCCGATTATGGATTTGGTTCATTAGTATCTCAGAACCAAATCCTCATATATAATAGCACACGTTTCTCAATAATGCAAGCACTTTTTGAATTTTTTTGAATAAAATTTTTCGTTCTATTTCAACAATTCAAATAGTTTGCACAATCAGAATAATAATCCGGTTTTAAGCCAGTTTGCTCTTGGCAACCTCAGCCAGCTTTGCAAAACCTGCCGCATCATTAACGGCCATGTCTGCAAGGATCTTGCGGTTCATCTCAACGCCTGCTTCCTTTAAGCCATACATGAAACGGCTGTAGGAAAGTCCGTTCATTCTTGCTGCTGCGTTGATACGGGCAATCCAGAGCTGTCTGAACTGTCTCTTTCTCTGCTTTCTTCCTGCATAAGAGCTGGTAAGTGCTCTCATTACAGACTGCTTTGCTACTCTATACTGTTTGGAACGAGCTCCTCTGTAGCCCTTTGCCAGCTTCAGAACTCTGTTGTGCTTCTTCTTAGCGCCTAATCCGCCTTTAATTCTTGCCATTTTAAGTCTTCCTCCTTCTATTTATGACTGCATTAGTAAGGTAAAATCTTCTTCATAACCTTTGCGTTTGCGGGAACAGCAACGGTTGCTTTTCTAAGATTTCTCTTTCTCTTCTGAGACTTCTTGGTCAAGATATGGCTCTTATAGGCCTTCATTCTCTTTAACTTTCCGTTTCCGGTCTTTTTAAAACGCTTTGCTGCTGCTCTGCTGGTTTTTACTTTAGGCATGATTCTTCCTCCTTAAACTTTGGCTCAGCCAATTTTCTATCGCTTCTCCGATAAGAACATTACAAGGCTTCTCCCCTCTACCTTGGAGGGCTTATCAACCACTGCAATGTCGGAAAGCTTCTCTGCAAATTCTTCCAGGATATGTCTGGAGTTATTCATATGACTCATTTCGCGGCCGCGGAACCGTAAGGTAATCTTTACCTTATTGCCCTTCTGAATGAACTTTCTGGCAGCGGAAACTTTCGTATTCAGGTCGTTTTCCTCAATATTCGGAGACAGACGGACTTCCTTGATCTCGATGACCTTCTGTTTCTTTTTGGCCTCTTTTTCTTTTCTGGCCTGTTCGTAACGGTACTTGCCGTAGTCGATGATCTTGCATACCGGCGGCTTTGCCATCGGAGCGATCTTTACCAGATCCAGTTCCGCTTCTCTCGCAAGCTTCTGTGCTTCCTTGGAAGACATAATTCCAAGCTGCTCGCCGTTTTCGCCAATGAGACGTACTTCTTTGTCTCTGATCTGTTCATTCAACATTAACTCGCTAATAACCAGACACCCCCATCATTTAGATAAAAGTCATTTATTCAGAACCGGTTCGATTTCATTTTGCATTCTTTCTTCGAACTGCTTTGAATAAATACAAAAAGTGGATAGAAGAACTATCCACTTAAAATCCCATTTCTTTTCTCTTTATAAACACATCAAAGAAAAACAATATAGGAACCCGGTCGCTCATGGACGCCAAGGTGAGAGCGGATACTCTTCTTTGTTCTACACAGCTTTTATATAATACCACGCTGTACCGGTTCTGTCAACTGTTTTTTCTCCTGTAAAAGCCTGCCGGATCCTTAAACCGCTATGCTTCTTCATGATACCGGGCCAGGAACTGCCTGGTACGCTCTTCCTTCGGATTTTCGAACACATCGGCCGGCGTGCCGTGCTCCAGGATCCTTCCGTCATCCATGAAGATTACCTGATCGGACACATCTCTGGCAAATGCCATCTCATGGGTCACGATGATCATGGTCATATGCTTCTCCGCCAGCTCCTTCATGACACGGAGCACTTCTCCCGTCAGCTCCGGGTCCAGTGCCGAAGTGGGTTCATCGAAGCAGAGAATGTCCGGCTCCAAAGCAAGGGCTCTCGCAATGGCCACACGCTGACACTGGCCGCCGGAAAGCTGGTGCGGGTGATTTTTCATCCGGTCGCCAAGTCCCATCTGCTTTAACAGTTCCTCTGCCTGTGCCTCGATCTCATCGTGGATCTCTTTCTTCTTTTCCTTATAATCCGGCCGTTCCTTCGCCAGAAGTTCCTTCGCCAGCATCACATTTCCAAGAGCTGTGTACTGGGGGAACAGATTAAAAGACTGGAACACCAGACCGAAGTGGAGACGCTTGCGCCGGATCTGAGACTCCTTTGTGGTCATGGGATCCGCCGCATCAAAAAGTGTTTCCCCGTTTACCCGAATGATGCCGCCGTCGGGCCGTTCCAGGAAGTTCAGACACCGAAGCAGCGTAGTTTTCCCGCTTCCGGAAGAACCGATGATGGACAATGCCTGTCCCTTTTCCATGGAAAAGCTGATATCCTTTAAGACCTCCGTGTCCTCAAATGCCTTGCTGATATGTGTTACCTCTAAAATCGCCATGACTGCCTCCTATCGAAAATAATCCAGTTTCTTTTCCAGCTTTGCAAACAGAACGGTCAGAAGCCCGTTCCAGATCAGATAATACAGAGCCGTAAAGAACAGCGGCCAGATGGCTCCGGAGATCCCGTGGGATCCCTTCATGAATGCCTGTCCTGCCCAGATGATCTCCTGGAGGGCAATGATCCGCGCCAGGGAGGTATCCTTTACCAGCGTGATGATCTCGTTGGACATCGGCGGAACGATCCGCTTGATCATCTGAAGCAGCGTGACCTTAAAAAAGATCTGGCGCTTCGTCATGCCCAGCACAAGACCAGCCTCCTCCTGTCCGGCCGGAACACCCTGGATCCCGCCGCGGTAGATTTCGGAAAAATAACAGGCATAGTTAAAGATAAATCCGACGGACGCAGCCACAAAACGCCCGGTCTCTCCGCCTCCCCAGATATTACTCTTCGCCACCAGGCCCGGGAAGTAGTAGATAATTAAGAGCTGGATCATAAGCGGCGTTCCGCGGATAATCCAGACAATCAGTTTGATCAGACAGCTTAAAGGCTTGAAGCGGGACATGGAACCGAAGGATATCAGAAGTCCCAGGGGCAGTGCCCCGATCAGGGTTACAAAAAATAATTTTAAGGTCTGTAAAAAGCCGACGTTCAGTGCATTTACAACAACGGGAAGTTGTTCCAGAAATAGTTTCATACGTTCTCCTGTTTTCCGGCGTCTGTCCGAAAGGACGCCAAGGCGGGATACGGCTGTTCCGCATCCCGCTATGACCAACAGAGAGCGGAAAAACCGCTCTCTGCCGAACGCCTGTATTCTTTTCTTTGGATTTCTTACTTCTGCTCGATCAGGGCAGCCTGTACCTTATACGCATCGGCACATTCCTTCATGGAGCCATCTGCATAGCTGTCCTTGAGGAACTGGTTCAGTGCTTCTGCAAGATCGGAACCCTTCCGGAATCCAACGCCGTACTCCTCGGTGCTGAGGCCGACGGTGTAGGTCAGGTTCTCGTAACCGGTTCCCTCACCGACCATGGCTGCTGCCATCAGAGAGTCGATGATTGCCGCATCGGAGGTTCCTGCTGCCACCTCCATAAGAGCATCTGCCTGGGAAGCAACCGAGGTATAAGTAAGACCAAGCTCCTTTGCCTGTGCTTCACCGGCGCTTCCGGCCTCTACTGCAAAGGAAAGCTTTTTAATGCTGTCCTCAGTCTGGTACTGATCTGCCTTGTCTCCGGGCACGATCACGATCTGTGCATTGTTTAAGTAAGCATTGGAGCACTCCATGGAGCTCTTTACTTCATCCGTCAGGGTCATACCATTCCATACGCAGTCAATGGTCTTTCCGTCCAGCTCCAGGATCTTGTTGTCCCAGTCGATCACAACAAACTCGGCATCTACGCCAAGGCTCTCGGCAAAGGCCTTTGCCATATCTGCATCAAAGCCGATCCACTCGCCGCTCTCATTCTGATAATCCATGGGCTCAAACTCGGTAATACCGACCACCAGCTTGCCTTTTTCCTTTACATAATCCACATCGCTTCCATCGTCGGAAGAAGCTTTGCTTGTCCCGGCAGCCTCGGTCTCCTCTTTCTTCGTCTCTTCTGCACTTGTTTCTGCTTTTGTTTCCTTTGCTGCAGCTGTCGTCTCACTGCTCTTTGTTCCGCCGCAGGCCGCCATAGAAAGAACCATTGCCGCCGCCAGCAGACATGCCATTACTTTTTTCATCATAACGTCTCCTCGCACTTTCTGAACTGTCATGCTTCTGAATGTCATTCGAAGCAATATCATGGTAGTATATTATCAGTTTACCACGATAAAGTCAAGTGGGAATTTATTTTTTTCTTCCGATGTTTTTTCCGATCCTCATCTGTCCCAGCAGGTCTTTTTATCCTCTTCTGTAATGGACCGGATAACTCGGCAGGGATTTCCGACTGCTACTGAATTGTCCGGAATATCCTTGACGACAACGCTGCCGGCTCCGATCACCACGTTACTTCCGATGGTTACGCCGGGCATCACCTGAACTCCGGCGCCGATCCATACATTGTCTCCCACCGTAATGGGATATGCATACTCCAGCCCCTGATTCCGGCGTTCAAAATCAATGGGGTGGCCGGCGGTATAGAACCCGCAGTCCGGTGCGATGAACACATGATCACCAAAGGTCACCTTCGCCCCGTCAAGAATCACCGTGTTGTGATTGGCAAAGAAATCCTCCCCGATTTCAATGTTATAGCCGTAATCGCACCAGAACGGTGCCACAATACAGAATCTGTTCTTTGTTTGTCCCAGCAGCCGCTTCATAAGCTCCTGCTGTCCGTTTTCATCGGACGGGCGAAGCTGATTGAACTCATAACAAAGCTCCTTTGCCCCGGCTCTTTCCTTCAGCAGCTCCCTGTCGTTATTTGCGTCATAAAGCATTTGTCTCTGCATTTTTTCTTTCTCGGTCATCCGGCTTCATTCCTTTTTATTTTCTTTCCAATACGGATTTCTGCAGACTGGCTCTGCAATCCTCTTTTTATTTTATCAGACCCTTATCGCGTTTTAAAGTATCGAAATACGTGATCCACATCCGTATTCCGCAGGTTCTCCACCGAAAAACGAGGAGCCCTTTCGGCTCCCCGTTTCGTCCGTTTTTCCTTCTACCGCTTCTGGTAGCTGGTACATTCGGTCTGTGACGCATGCTTCGCCTGATGGCCGGCAATGGCGATTTCCTTTGCCGAACATTCATGGTTCTCGTTGTAAACGCAACTTACAGCGTCACAGGAAACGCCGATACTGCGGCTGGGAGTTCCCACATGGTTCGATGCACAGCCGCAGCCGCTTTCTTTAAAGCTGGCGCAGCAGGTATCGCTGCAGTGGCAGGCGTTGGCACCATCCACCTGGATATCTCCCTTACAGCAGTATCGGTCTGAATTATAGGCGCAGTGTTCTGCGCTGCAGGTCAGATCAGTCATGACAATTCCTCCTTTTTTCGTTTTCGGAAATAGTCTGTGCTGATCTGAAACTTTTATACCTCTTTTTTCAGTTCAAAACCGTTCCTGTCCTGCCTGCGTTTAGTTTTCTTCCTTTTTGTCCGCAGTCTTGTTCTCTTTGTTTTTGATCTCCTCGGTCACATCAGCAATAAACTGCTCCAGAGACTTCTGTCCCTCATCACCGTTCCAGCGGCTTCTTACCGAAACCTTGCCCTCGGCAGCCTCTTTTTCGCCGACAACCAGCATGTAGGGCAGCTTCTTTAACTGTGCTTCACGGATCTTGTAGCCGATCTTCTCGGACTTGGTATCTACGTCCACCCGGACTCCTGCGTCGGTCAGTGCCGCAGCAACCTTCTGTGCGTAATCCAGATACTTGTCGGAGATGGGCAGAACACGTACCTGAACAGGCGCCAGCCAGGTCGGGAAGGCACCGGCAAAATGCTCGATCAGGATACCGATGAAACGCTCGATGGAGCCGAATGCAACACGGTGGATCATGATGGGACGATGCGGTGCACCGTCTGCACCAATATATTCGCACTCAAATCTCTGAGGCAGCTGGAAATCAAGCTGGATGGTACCGCACTGCCAGGTTCTTCCGATGGAATCCTCCAGATGGAAATCGATCTTGGGACCATAGAACGCACCGTCGCCCTCGTTTACCACATAATCCAGGCCAAGGTCATCCAGCGCGCCGCGCAGGCCTTCCGTTGCTACTTCCCAGTCCTCATCGCTTCCCATGCTGTTTTCAGGCCGTGTGGACAGCTCCACATGATACTTAAATCCGAACAGGCTGTAAACCTCATCGATGAGCTTTGCAACACCCTTGATCTCGGAACGGATCTGTTCGGGCATCATGAAGATATGCGCATCGTCCTGAGTGAAGCAGCGCACACGCATCAGTCCGTGGAGCTGGCCGGACTTCTCATGTCTGTGAACCAGACCGAGTTCGCCCATGCGAAGGGGCAGATCACGGTAGGAACGGGGCTCGGACTTGTAAACCAGAATGCCGCCGGGACAGTTCATGGGCTTGATGGCATAGTCCTGATCATCGATCACAGTGGTATACATGTTTTCCTTATAATGATCCCAGTGGCCGGAGGTTTCCCACAGATGACGGTTCAGAATAATGGGAGTGGAAATCTCCACGTAGCCGTTCTTTCTGTGGATCTCTCTCCAGTAATCCAGAAGCGTATTCTTTAATACCATACCGTTGGGCAGGAAGAAGGGGAAGCCGGGGCCTTCGTCGCTCATCATAAACAGGCCAAGCTCTTTTCCAAGCTTTCTGTGGTCACGCTTCTTTGCCTCCTCGATCCGCTGGAGGTATTCCTCCAGATCGGCTTTCTTTGTGAAGGCGGTACCATAGATTCTGGTAAGCATCTTATTCTTTTCGCTGCCTCTCCAGTAAGCGCCTGCCAGACTGGTCAGCTTGAAGGCCTTTACCGGCTTTGTTGTCATCAGATGAGGACCGGCACACAGATCGGTGAACTCACCCTGCTCATAAAAGCTGATCTCTGCATCTTCAGGAAGATCCTCGATCAGTTCCACCTTATAGGGCTCCTCTTTTTCTTTCATGAACGCCAGTGCCTTATCTCTGGGCAGTGTGAACCGCTTTAAAGGAAGCGCTTCCTTCACGATTTTCTTCATCTCTGCCTCGATCTTGGTCAGATCCTCGGCAGTAAAAGGTGTCTCACTGTCAATATCATAATAAAAACCGTCTGCAATGGAAGGACCGATAGCCAGCTTTACCTGCGGGTACAGACGCTTGATGGCCTGAGCCATGATATGTGACGTGGTGTGACGAAACGCTGCCTTTCCGTCCTCATCGTCAAAGGTCAGAATATTTACGGCACAGTCCTTGTCCACGACGGTACGAAGATCTACGGTCTCTCCGTCTACCTGGCCTGCACAGGCCACTCTCGCCAGTCCTTCGCTTAAATCTGCTGCAATGTCGATAATCGCTTTCGGTTCGCTGTATTCTTTTACCGAACCATCCTTCAGTGTGATCTTCATAATGTTCTCCTTTCCGCATCTCCCATAACCGCTGTTATGGGAAACAAAAATCCCCCATTACACAGTATCTGCATAATGAGGGACGAATTATCAGTTAATCCGCGGTTCCACCCTGTTTGATTCCGGGAATCCACTTATTCGGCGGTAACGGCGCCTGCCGGGCTTGATTAGAGCCGCTCCGAGCTGGTCTTCACATACGGTTTCGTAAGGGTTCACACCATATTCCCTCTCTCTGAACGGTTCCGTATCCTACTCTTCTCATCTTCGTTTTTTCTGTTCTGAATTGAATCTTCACCTATTATAAGCACAGCATGTTCATTTGTCAAGGCTAAAGAAGCGATTCTTCCGGAGCAAAAAATTCCCTTTCCAGAAGCTCTGCCGCAAACCGTACCAGCTCCGGGCAGGGCCGCTTCTTATAATAGCTTTCTGTCCGAAGAGAGGGCGCCGCTTCTTCTTTTTTCCGTCCTGTTCCCATGCCAAGAAGCTCCGCGCAGACGATGCTTCCCTGTGCCTCCTCAAAGGCCGATGCCAGCTTCCGCATCCGGCTGTAGTTTTCCGTCTTGGCCTTCTGGTTTTCCGGGTCGGTATTTCCGCACTCCAGTCCGCAGACCAGCGCCATGCCGGACACTGCACCGCATACCTGGCGCAGCCGCCCCAGGCCGCCTCCAAAGGAGCAGGAAAGCTTTAACGCCGTTTCTTCATCGATGCCGTAATGATCGGCAAAAGCAAGGAATACCGACTGGCAGCAGTTAAAGCCCTTTCGGAAGTTCTCCTCTGCACGAACTGCCCGATTTCGATTCATCTCACCGTTTTTTCCCATTTTTACAGACATGTCTCTGCTACCTTCCGAATATATTCCGGTGTGGTTCCGCAGCAGCCACCGATGATCCTCGCTCCTGCTTCCACCAGAACCTTCATATACTTCGCATACTCGTCCGGCCCCATGGGATAGATGGCTTCCCCTTTGTCGCTGATCGTAGGCATTCCGGCGTTGGGAATGGCAATAACGGGAATATCTACCCGTTCCTTCATATTCCGCACTACGGATTCTAACTTATCCGGACCGGTAGAACAGTTGATTCCCACCGCGTCAGCTCCCATTTCCGCCAGTGTCTCCACAGCATCAAAAATATTTCCGCCATAAAACAGACTTCCGTCTGATTCAATGGTCAGGGAACAGCAGATTGGAAGATCGCAGACGGAACGGCAGGCCTCCACCGCCGCCATGGTCTCCTCCAGCCCCAGCATAGTCGCTGCAGTCACGTAATCAGCGCCGCCCTCGGCAATGATGGAGATCTGCTCTTCATAAGCATCCAGCAGACGTCCGTAATCCTCATCAATCCGGCTTGTGGTAGTTACACTGGCATTTAAATAAATCCCTTCCCGCACGGTTTCTCTTCCGATCTGCATTAACGTACTGTTGATCTCCCGCGTTTGATCCTGTAATCCGTGGCGGGTTAAATTGATCCGGTTTGCCGTAAAGGTCGGCACGCTGATCACCTGGGAACCGGCGTCCATATAGGCCTGCTTCAGATCAATGATCACCTGCGGGTGGTCACAGATCCATTTTTCGGTGCAGACTCCTTTCGGCATTCCGGCCTTCATCATATTAGAGCCTGTGGCTCCGTCTCCCAGTAAAATCCCCTCGGATGTTCTCTTTTTAAATTCTTCTCTTGTCATGATACTCCTGTTCTCCGTCTGTTCTTTTCCTCACGTTTTGCCTGCTTCGTTTTACAGACATACCTCCGCTACCTTCCGAATATATTCCGGTGTGGTTCCGCAGCAGCCGCCGATAATCCCGGCTCCTGCCGCCACCAGATTCTTCATATAACCGGCAAACTCATCCGGTTCCATGGAATAAACGGCCTCTCCTGTTGCTGTAATGGTGGGCATTCCGGCGTTAGGCTTTGCAATGATGGGGATATCCACCGTCTGCTTCAGATTTTTGATAACCGATTCCAGACGGTCCGGACCGGTGGAGCAGTTGATTCCCACTGCGTCCGCGCCCATCTCTGCCAGTGCCGCTGCCGCCTCAAACACATTTCCGCCAAAGAACAGGCTTCCATCGGATTCAATCGTCATGGAGCAGAAGATCGGCAGATCCGAAGCCTGTCGGCATGCCTCCAGAGCCGCCATGGTCTCGTCGAGTCCAAGCATAGTTTCCGCCATGATAAAGTCCACTCCGGCTTTATCCAGGATCTCGATCTGTTCCCGGTAAGCATCCAGAAGCGTTCCGTAATCCTCATCTACTTTTCCTGTGGTCGTCATGTCGCCGCCCACATAAACGCCTTCTCCTACTGCTGCCTTTGTGATCCCGACCAGTGCCTCATTTAACTCCCGCACCTGGCCATCCAGGCCATGACCTTTTAAATTGATCCGGTTTGCAGAAAAAGTCGGTGCCAGCACACACTGTGAACCTGCATCCTTATAAGCTCTCTGCAGGCGGATCATCACATCACGGTGTCCGCAGACCCACTGCTCCGTGCAGACGCCCTTGGGCATTCCCGCTTTCATCAGATTGGAGCCGGTCGCTCCGTCCAGCAATAATACGCCCTTCTCTGTCAATGTCCGAAATTCTTCTCTTGTCATAATCCGTCTCCTTTTCACGGGCATCTATGTTCCACAATGTTATGATTTGATCCCGGATTGCTCCGTACTTCATACTCGCACAGCCCCGGTATCTTTATCATTATAATCAGTTCCTGCCAAAGCCGCAAGGGTTCATTGACATTCCCTGCATTTTGCCTTATTCTATTTTTCAGAAAACACCCGGTCTTCAAATGAAACAACGGTCACATTCCGGGATTTCATATTTATGAAGCCTCATGTTAACCTTTCTGAAAGGAGCGCGCCATGTACGCCGATTCCCACCTTCATACCGCCTTTTCCGGTGATTCCGAGACACCGCCTGCCGCCCAGATCGAACAGGCTATCCGCCTCGGCATGAAGACTCTCTGTATCACCGACCACCAGGATTTTGATTATCCGCCCTGTGAAAGTGAATTTTTATTCGATACCGCATCCTACTTCGAGAAACTGTCCGCTTTAAAGGACTATTACAGTGCTCAGATCGACCTGCGAATCGGTGTGGAGCTGGGACTCCAGCCAAAACCTCTTTCTGTGGATCTTCCCTCTTACGCCGCCGCCTGGCCCTTTGACTTTATCATCGGCTCCACCCATGTCTGCAGCGGAAAAGATCCATACTATCCCGATTTTTACGAAGGAAGGACCGAATCGGAAGCCTACCGGGCCTATTTTGAAGATGAACTGAAAAATGTTCAGATGTACGACTGCTTCGACAGCGCCGGACACCTGGATTATGTGGTGCGCTACGGTCCCAGCAGGAACCGGGATTACTCTTATCATGCTTACGCCGATATACTGGATGAGATTCTGAAAACACTGATCTCCAAGGAAAAAGCCATAGAGTGCAACACTGCCGGGTTCAAGGCAGGCCTTGGCCATCCACACCCCACCGAAGACGTCCTGCGGCGTTACCGGGAACTGGGCGGCGAGCTTCTTACCCTCGGCTCCGATGCCCACCAGACCGAACACCTCGGATACGAATTTCGGAAGACCGGAGAACTGTTAAAAAGCCTCGGCTTCCGCTATTATACCATCTATCGAAACCGAAGGCCGGAATTTCTTCCCCTGTAATAATCGAAAAACAAGCGACGGTGCTTTACAAACACAGTAGTTTTGGTATATAATCAGCGGTGGTCTGCGGACGCAGCGAAACACATTTTATGCGTTCTCTGTGTCTGCATTTTTTGTGTCATCGGACATTCCGGAGGAATTCTCCGAAACACAACACAACAATATATAAATCTGCACCGTCTCATACCGGTGCCACTTACGGAGGAAGAGCTATGAAAATGATCTACAATGTAGACGACAAGCCTAAGTTCGGACAGCTCGTGATCTTTGCGATCCAGCAGCTCCTTGCGATTATGGCTGCAACCCTGGTCGTTCCCGTTATCGTCAACGGAAATGCCGGACTCACCGGCGAGGATGCCATGAGTACCGCCGCTGCTTTATTCGGTGCCGGAATCGGAACCATCGTTTATATCTTATTTACCAAGCGGAAAAGCCCGGTATTCTTAGGCTCTGCCTTCGCCTTTATCGGCTCTATGAGCGCCGCATTCGCCGGTGCTGCCAGCGTTTCCTTAGGATATGCCGGACTGCTCATCGGTGCTGTGCTCGCCGGGCTCGTTTATGTGATCATCGCTATCATCGTAAAATTTGTCGGCGTTGAATGGATCAACCGGTTAATGCCCCCTGTGGTAATCGGACCGACCGTTTCCATTATCGGTCTTTCCCTGGCAGCCAACGCCATCAGTGATCTTCAGACCGTCAACGTGGAAGGCGGCGCAACCAACCTTGCCGTTCTCTGCGGTATCATCACCCTGATCATAACCACCATCTGCTCCACCTACGGAAAGAAGATGGCAAAGCTGATTCCCTTCATCATCGGTATTTTATGCGGCTATGCCGTGGCCGGTATTCTCACCGGGATCGGTTATGCAGCAGGAATCGATGCTTTAAAGATCACCAACTTTGCTCCCATCAGCGGACTTGTGGCAGACGGCGTGAACGTTTCCACCTTCTTCGCCGTTCCCAGCTTCACCTTCTTACATGCCCTGGGCGGCTTTAAGGAAGTGAATGGTGCTTACATCGGCACCGTTGCCGCAGCTTACGTTCCCGTTGCCCTTGTTGTATTTGCCGAGCATATTGCCGATCATAAGAATATTTCCTCCATCATCGAAAAAGACCTTCTGAAGGATCCCGGTCTTTCCAGAACTCTTCTCGGTGACGGAATCGGTTCCATGGCCGGTGCATTTTTCGGCGGTTGCCCCAACACCACCTACGGAGAATCCGTTGCCTGTGTAGCCATTACCAGAAATGCTTCCGTAGCAACTCTGGTCGCAACTGCCATCGGCGCGATCCTGATTTCCTTCCTGTCCCCGTTCGTGGCCTTTGTAAACTCCATCCCCTCCTGCGTCATGGGTGGTGTCTGCATGGCACTGTACGGCTTCATCGCAGTCAGCGGCTTAAAGATGGTACAGACCGTAGATCTGAACGCAAACCGGAATCTCTTCGTCGTTTCCGCAATCCTCATTTCCGGAATCGGCGGACTTACCCTGAACTTCGGAAAGATCTCCATTACCGCCGTAGCTTCTTCCCTGATCCTGGGCATCATCATCAACCTGATCCTGTCCGGTGAGAAGACCGGAGAAGACGCCGAGTAATCGAACTCTGCTCGGACCAAAACAGTTGAAACGCCCCGCCTGCGGCTCTTTATGAGTCCTGCAGGACGGGGCGTTTCAATTCCAGAACAACATTCAGGACCTGGCCGATCTGCGAAAAAAATTTTCTCGTGCTTGACATTCCGACTACTTACAGGTAAAATAGTAGAGTATGACTTGGAGACGTATCGAAGTGGTCATAACGAGCTCGACTCGAAATCGAGTTGCCCTCCGGGGCACGTGGGTTCAAATCCCACCGTCTCCGCGCGAAAAAGCCTGTACACATGTTGTACAGGCTTTTTCTTTTTCTATAACTGATTTTTACCGCACAAAGTTAGTCCTTGTGGGAGCATCCAGTACGGGATGCTCGATGCCATTCTTCTTTCCAAGCTCGATGCAGCGGAGGATCCATGCCATATTCCTGGCCAGCGTTTCCATGGTTTCCATACCCTCCAGATCCTGTTTTGCCTCTTCACCATTATGACCATGAACACTGTTCCAGTAGGTGGATGAAACGACAGGCATGTTGGAAATAGTCATGTACTTGTTGATCTGATCGAAGGTTGCGGACAGACCGCCGCGTCTTGCACAGACTACGGAAGCAGCAGGCTTGAACTGAAACAGCTTTCCGCCGGCATAAAAGGCTCGATCCATGAATGCTGTCATGAAACCGGGTGCGGATGCGAAATGCACCGGCGTTCCGAAAATAAATCCATCTGCCGTCTCCGCTTTTTCCAGGGCTTCATTGACCGTGTCATGGAAGGCGCAGCGATTGTTGCCCTTTTTCTTACAGACCCTGCAGTCGATACAGGTCGTTTCTATCTTTCCTACATGAAAAATCTCTGCTTCGATCCCAAGACTTTCCAGAGTATCCGCCACCTTTTTCAACGCGGTGTACGTGGTTCCCCTTTCGTGAGGGCTTCCGTTGATCAATAATACCTTCATATTGCTGCCTCCTTATATTTATTTTCAGAAAGGCCAAAAACCGTTTTACAGGCATGCCTGCGCCGGATCTTTGGCCCTTTCCTTTTTCTCTTTGCTTTTATTTATTGATCGATGCACGCTTTCTCATTCTGGAATCGAGAATCTTCTTTCTCAGACGCAGATGCTCCGGTGTTACCTCAAGAAGTTCATCGGTGTCGATGAAATCCAGTGCCTGCTCCAGGCTCATGATCACCGGCGGCACCAGCTTCAGCGCATCATCAGAACCAGAGGAACGGGTATTGGTCAGATGCTTCGTCTTGCAGACATTGACCTCGATATCCTCCGTCTTGGGGCTTGTTCCCACAACCATACCGGCATAAACCTTTTCGCCGGGCCCGATAAACAGATTTCCGCGCTCCTGGGCATTGAACAGACCGTAGGTTACGCTCTCGCCGGTTTCAAACGCAATCAGAGAACCCTGGCGACGGTACTGGATATCGCCCTTATAAGGTGCATAACCATCGAACAGCTGGTTCATAATACCGTTGCCCTTCGTGTCAGTCATGAAATCGCCGCGGTATCCGATCAGTCCGCGGGAAGGAATGGAAAATTCCATTCTGGTGTAACCGGTTCCCGACGGAGACATGCCCTGCAGTTCTCCCTTTCGGAGGGACAGCTTCTGGATCACCGTACCGGAAAACTCCTCGGGTACATCAATGTAAACAAGCTCCATGGGCTCCAGCTTTCTGCCCTTTTCATCCTGCTTGTAAATAACCTCTGCTTTGCTTACCGCAAACTCATAGCCCTCGCGGCGCATATTTTCGATCAGTACGGAAAGATGAAGCTCACCGCGGCCGGAAACCTTGAACCGGTCCGCATCCTCCGTTTCCTCCACCCGGAGGCTCACATCGGTATTCAGCTCACGGAACAGACGGTCACGCAGATGACGGGAGGTTACATACTTGCCCTCCTGGCCTGCCAGAGGACTGTCATTGACCATAAAGTGCATGGCAATGGTCGGCTCGGAGATCTTCTGGAACGGGATCGCCACCGGATTCTCCGGAGAGCAGAGCGTATCTCCGATATGAAGATCCGCAATACCGGAAATCGCCACGATGGAACCGATTCCTGCCTCTGTTACTTCCACCTTATCCAGACCGTCAAACTCATACAGACGGCTTACCTTTACCTTTTTGAATTTATCGGGGTCATGATGGTTTACCAGCGCAACCTCCTGGTTTACCTTAATGCTTCCGTTGTCTACCTTGCCGACACCGATCCGTCCCACATATTCATTATAATCAATCGTACTGATCAGGATCTGGGTATCTGCCTCCGGATCACCCTCCGGTGCCGGGATATGCTCCAGAATTGTATCAAACAGGGGCTTCATATCCTTCTTCTCGTCATCCAGCTCCAGAGTCGCATAGCCACCCTTTGCGGAAGCATAGACGAAGGGACAGTCAAGCTGCTCATCGGACGCATCCAGCTCCAGAAGAAGCTCCAGAACCTCATCGATGACCTCCTTCGGCCTTGCCTCCGGACGGTCGATCTTGTTAATGCATACAATGACGGAAAGATCCAGATCCAGTGCCTTCTGAAGCACAAACTTAGTCTGGGGCATGGGTCCCTCAAACGCATCTACCACCAGGATTACGCCGTTTACCATCTTTAACACACGTTCTACCTCGCCGCCGAAGTCCGCATGTCCGGGGGTGTCGATGATATTGATCTTTACATCTTTATACGTTACTGCCGTATTCTTGGACAGGATTGTGATTCCACGTTCACGCTCGATGTCATTGGAATCCATGACACGCTCCACCACTTCCTGGTTGGCACGGAATACACCGCTCTGCTTCAGCAACTCATCCACCAGCGTTGTCTTGCCATGGTCAACATGGGCAATGATCGCAATGTTTCTTACATCTTCTCGTTTCATCCTCATGATTCTCTCCGCTTTCCCTTTCTGTTTCTCAGGTTCTATGTCTGTCGTTACGTTCTCATTTACACATCTTCTTATATTAGCACACACTGTCAAGGGATTGCAAGAAAAAATTTCGGGAAAAGATGCAGGTGTCCACTCTTCTTAACTGTTTCGAATGTGTACATCGACCTGTCCGTATGGGATTTCGATTCCGGCGTCGTCCAGTGCCTCTTTGATGGCTTCCGTCATGCGCCATCTGCATTTCCAGTATTCACCGGTCTTAACCCACATCCGGCAGCCAATGGTCACGGCGCTGTCGTCCAGGCTGGACACGAATGCAAACCGCTCCTCGTCCTTTAATACCATAGGATCCGCTTCCATAACACGCTCCAGTATTGCCTTGGCCTGCTTCATGTCCGCTTCGTAGGAAATACCTACATGCAATTCCAGAAGCCGCTTGTCCTGAGCCGTTACATTGGTCATGCTGCTGTTGGCCAGGGTTCCGTTCGGCACCACGATCACCCGGTTGTCCAGGGTCACCAGTGTCGTATAAACCAGCCCGATGCTCTTGACCTTTCCCTCATTTTTATGACTGTCCTCAATGATATAATCACCCACCTTAAAGGGCTTTAAAATCAGGATCAGCAGACCGCCGGCAAAATTCCCCAGGCTGCCCTGAAGGGCAAGACCAAGGGCCACGGTCACAGAGCTGGCCACCGTGGCAAAGGCCGTCGACTGGATCCCAACCACCGCCAGGATCAGGAGTACCAGAAGAATGTAGCCTGCTGCCTTTACCAGCATCTTCACAAACTTCTTGACGGTCAGTTCTGTCCCGCCCCGCTCCATGGATTTGTCTATCAGTTTGACGCACAGGCAGATCAGCTTCCTTCCGACCAGAAACATAAGAAGTGCCACCAGCGCTTTCAGTCCGAAAAAGACCGCCTTGGAGGGCAGACTTCCGAAGATCTCCTGAAACCTGCTTCCCATAGTATCCTTCGCCTGCTCTACCGCCCCGGCCATATCCGCCGCGATGGTCTCCTCTGTCATCAGCAAAAACCTCAATTACTCTTCCTCCATAATCGCTTTCCGTACCTTCGCCACACCGGCTGTCTTTCCTCTGGAACGCTTTGCCGCCGGTTTTTTCTTTGCTTCCTTATTGTCCGTCACCGTCTCCGGCATGGGCTCATAGCGGAACACCTGGATTCCCAGCGGAGCTGCTTTAATGGTAATAGACTGCTCCCGCTCATCTGTCTCTGCCGCCTTGCTCTGCTTTACCCTGGGGTTCACCACGCCGGTTCCGCCGTATTTTTCCGCATCGCTGTTGAAAATTTCTTTATATTTCCCACGGAACGGAACGCCGATCCGGTATGCCTCATGGGCCACCGGAACGAAATTGCAGACTGCCAGGAGCGTATCCTCCGGATTTCTGCCCTTTCGCAGGAACACCACCATGTTCTCCTCCGCGTTGGTGCAGTTGATCCACTCAAAGCCATCACTTTCATCGTCCAGCTCCCAGAGTGCCCGGTTCTCCTGATAAAAATGATTCAGATCCTTCACATACTCCTGCATATGACTGTGGATCTTATATTTTAACAGATACCACTGAAGCTCCTCCTTCTCATTCCACTCATCCATCTGGGCAAATTCCTGGCCCATGAATAACAGCTTCCTCCCCGGATGGAGCATCATGAAGCCGTAGGCCGCCCGCAGGTTGGCAAACTTCTGCTCGAAGGTCTCACCCGGCATCTTTCCGACCATGGAGCCCTTCCCATGGACCACCTCATCATGCGACAGCACCAGAATAAAGCGCTCACTGTAGGCATAGACCATGCTGAAGGTCAGCTCTCCGTAATGATACGTCCGATACAACGGATCGCACTGCATATAGCCAAGAAAATCGTTCATCCAGCCCATGTTCCATTTATAATCAAAGCCGACTGCCCCATCGTCCACATCGCCGGTGATCCGCGGCCATGCCGTTGATTCCTCGGCAATGAGCACCGTTCCGATCTTCTTCTTTTTAAAGATCGAATTCAGATGCTTCAAAAGCTCCAGCGCTTCCAGATTTTCGTTACCGCCGTAAATATTCGGGAGCCATTCCCCGTCATTTTTTCCGTAATCCAGATATAACATGGAAGCCACCGCATCCATGCGGATTCCGTCGGCATGATACTCCCTTGCCCAGTAAAGGGCGTTGGCAATCAGGAAATTGGAAACCTGCGGACGGCCGTAATCAAAGATCAGGGTGCCCCAGTGGGGATGCGCGCCCCGTCTCGGATCTCCATGCTCATAAAGAGGCTCCCCGTCAAAAGCCGCCAGTCCGAAGGCATCTCTGGGGAAATGGGCCGGAACCCAGTCCAGGATCACGCCGATCCCCGCCTGATGCATCATATCCATAAAGGCCTTGAAATCCTCCGGCGAGCCGTAACGGCTGGTGGGCGCATAATATCCGGTCACCTGATAGCCCCAGGATTCATCGAGGGGGTGTTCCATGACCGGCATAAGCTCCACATGGGTATAACCCATCTCCTTCGCATAAGCCGCCAGCTCCGGCGCGATCTGTCGGTAATTCAGGAATTCTTCTTCCGGTTTCGTATCATGATCTGAGCCGGAGGCTGTTTTGTTCGTCCCGTCCTTTTCGGCTTCCGTTGTTTTCTCCGCCTTTTCCGGCTTTCTCCATGAACCTAAATGGACCTCATAAATATTCATGGGACCGCTTGTCAGGGTTCCGTGCTCCAGCCGTTTTTCCTTATCCTCCTCCCAGTCCTTATCCTGCCAGGAATAGCCGGAGACATCGCAAACCACCGATGCATTGGCCGGACGGACCTCGGAAGAAGATCCATAAGGATCTGCCTTCAGGAAGGGCAGCCCGTTTTTCCCCTTAATCTCATATTTATACAGCGCCCCGGCTTCCACACCCGGAACAAACAGTTCAAATATCCCGGAATCTCCCAGCTTTTCCATCTGGTGACGTCTGCCGTCCCAAAGATTGAAATCGCCGACCACGCTCACGCGCATGGCGTTCGGCGCCCAGACCGAGAAGGAAACGCCGGACACGCCATCCAGGGTCATGGGGTGCGCCCCCATTTTCTCGTAAATCTCATAATGGATTCCTGCCGCAAACCGCTTCAGATCCTGCTCCGTATATACCGATGGAAACCGGTACGGATCCTCCTCACTCCGGCGCGTGCCGTCCGCCCAGAGCACCTCATAATGATAGGACGGAAGCTTTGTTCCCGGGATCAGCGCCGCAAAAAAGCCTGCCTCGTCCACCTGCTCCATGGAAATATGCTTCTTTTTATTCGTCACAATCTCCACGGTTTCTGCCTCCGGGAAAAAGGCCTGAACCAGAATCCCGTGTTCTGTTCTATGAGCGCCGAGAAGCTCCTTTGGCCTCTGGCTTTCCGAATATACAACGGCCTCGATTTCCGGCCAGTCCATCAGTTCATATAATTGTTTCTCCATAATCTGCCCTCCTGCCGCCTCCCGCTGTGAGACAGCCCCTCGTCCAGTCCGATCCATACAATTTGTGATATGTTTACTTCTCTTTTCAGTATACGTTTTTTTTCGGACAAACACAAGGTGAACATGATCCGGTTAAACTCAAAAACACCCATTCCTCTCTCATGCTCCATCAGGAAACACTGAAAAAAGATCAGGTGTTTTTTGTATTATGACACTTCCAGAACACTGTTTATGAGGTGTCTGGTATAGGAATTCTCAGGATCATTAAGCACTTTTTTTGTTTCTCCCGCTTCAATGATCTTTCCGTCTTTCATGATCATAAGCCGTTCACACAATCCCTGCACCAGTGCCAGATCATGGGAAATAAACAGCATAGCCAGTCCGTATTCTTCACGAAGTCCGTACAGAAGCTCCACGATCTGAGCCTGCACACTCACATCAAGTGCACTTGTTACTTCATCGCAGATCAGAAGTTTCGGTTGTACCGAAAGAGCCCTTGCAATGGCCGCTCTTTGGCACTCTCCTCCGCTCATTTCTCCCGGATACCGATTCATAAAATTTTCTTCCAGCCCGACTCGTTTTAAAAGTGAGACTGCTGTTTTGGCCGCCTGCTGTCTGGAAATCCCAAAATTTTTCTGCATGGCGATCATACTGTTCCCGATGGTCTTTCTCGGATCAAACGAATCGGACGGAAGCTGAAAGATCATCTGAATGGTCTGATAAACAGCTCGCGGAAACGGATAGGCGACTTTTTTCCCATCAAGCATGATCCGGCCGCGATCCGGTTTTTTCAATCCCAGAAGCAGCCTGGCAAGGGTACTTTTCCCGCAGCCGCTTTCTCCTGCCAGTCCGAGGAACATTCCCTCTTCCATGGAAAACGAAACCGTATCGACCGCATGGACCATTCTTCCTGCTTTTCCGGAATAAAAACAAAGATCCAGATCATTGACTTCCAACAGCTTCATATCATGCCTCCTCACTCAGCTTTGCTGCACCGCACAAAATGTCCGGGCTTTATTTCTGCCAATTCCGGCATTTCCGTAAAACAATGTGTTTCTGCACACGGACAACTTCTCTGATACGGACAGCCCTGCAGTTCTTTTTCTCCCTCTGTGATCCGAATTCCTCTCGGTGCTTTTCTTTTCATCGAAGGAACCGCCAGAATCAGATTTTTTGTATATGGATGAATCGGATCCCGGATCACCTCTTCTTTCTTTCCATATTCCAGCACAAGTCCGTGATACATGACCGCGATCCGGTCCGCCATGTAAGAAATCACTCCCATATTATGAGATACAAGAAAAATTGCTGTCCCGGATTCCCTGCGGATTGCCAGCAGTTCATCTGCCACTTGTTTCTGGATCGCCGCGTCCAGTGCGCTGGTCGGTTCATCTGCGAATAAAAGCTGCGGACGAAATACCGTCGCCATGGCAATGGACACACGCTGGCTCATTCCACCAGACAATTCAAACGGATAACTTTTTAAAAGCTTTTTTCCGTCACGAAGATTCATTTTCTCCATGGCTGAAAGCATCCGTTCCTCTGCCTCCCGATAGGACAGCCCTCCATGGCTCTTTACCAGATCTTTTAACTGGCTTCCGATCTTTCTCACCGGATAAAAAGCTTCCTGTGGATTCTGCGCGATCAGTGCCATTTCTTTTCCGCGCAGTCCGCGAAGAGCCTCTTTTTTCTGTTCCATAAGATCACTCTGCTTATAGCAGATAGTTCCGTTTTCTATTTTCCCTCCGCTTCCGAGAATTCCCAAAGCGGCATAGATTGTGGTACTCTTTCCGCTTCCGGACTCACCGACCACACCGAGGATCTCACCACTGTCCACAGACAGGGAAACACCCCGGAGGACCGGGGTACTTCCATAACTCACACAAAGATTATCAATCGTCAGTATTCTACTCATCTTTTTTATCAAACTGCCATAACAGCATACTGTTTCCATTATCGCTTCCAAACATAGGAGTCATTCCCTCTACATTGGAGCGTACCACATTGTAACGGTTAATATGAAGCAGGAATACATGCTGATCCGCAGCAAATACTTTTTCCTGGATCTGTTTTGCCAGCTCCGCTCTCTTGTCAGTATCCGATGTTTCTTTCATCTCGTCCAGAAGTGCATCCACATCCGGATTGGAAAATCCGGTAAAGTTCGCAGTTCCGCCGGTGTGGAAAACCGGATTCAGGAAATTATAGCAGTCTCCCAATGTCTGGGTATTATAGCCATAGGTAGCGATATTGTATTCTCCTTTATTACAGTCGTCAACAATCGCATCCGAAACGGTAATCTCCGAATCAATTCCGATTTCCTTCAGCTCAGCCTGAAGCACTTCACTCAGCGTCGGAAAATTGTTTGCGGAATAACAAAGAATCTTTAAATGGACCTTTTCACCATCCTTCTCAAGGAATCCATCAGCATCTGTATCTGTATATCCAGCATCCGCAAGAATCTGTTTCGCCTGATCGATATTGTAATCGATTCCGCCTGCCTGTGCCGTATAATAAGCAGAATCCTCCGGGAAAATTCCCTTTGTAGCCGTTCCTCTTCCGCTGTAAATGCCATTCAGAATCGCTTCCCGGTCAAACGCACAGGTCAGTGCCTTCCGCAGTACATCATCTTCTGTAAACGTATATCCGGGATTCAGATAGAGATAATACACACGGCCGGGGTTATAGGTAAGTACTTCGTACTCCGGATTATTTTCAAACAGCGGAAGATCCGAGGTCTGAATTCCTGCCCAGTCGATCTCCTTGGACTGAAGTGCCAGAGTCAGCGCAGACGCATCCAGATTTGATTTCGTATGGATTCTGGAAGCCACCGGTTTTCCCTGCCAGTATGTTTCGTTTCTCACCAGTTCACAGTTTCCATCACCATCAACGCTCTCCAGAATATACGGTCCGGTACCGATCACACCTTTTGAATAATCATCTGAAGCTTCTGTATCAAAAATTACGGTATTCTGCTCCGTTAAGATTCTGGGCATGATTGCCACGATTCCGTTAGTCTTTATGGTCAGAATCTGTCCGTCCGCTTCCATAGACGCACAGTCAGCCATCGTTCCGATCCGGGTATTGTTGGTAAAAATATAATCCAGTGCCTGTTTCACGGCTTCCGCATCCAATACTTTTCCGTTACTGAATGTGATGCCGTCCCGGATTTTGATCTCCCAGGTCGTATCATCCTTCTGTTCAATGCTTTCTGCCAGATGAGGGCATACCTCTTTTGTCTCATCATCCAGCACAAACAAGGTTTCCCCGATTCCCATGGTTACTGTTTTCTGACTCTGATAATCTACTGCAGGATCAAAGGAAAATCCGGCAGTTGTATTGCTGTTTCCTTGTGCAAACGTGAATTCCACATCATTTGTTTTTGTGTCACCGGCACTTTTGGTTTCTGCCGATCCTGCTTCTGCTTTTCCTGTTCCGCTTTCTGCCGCCTGTTTTGTTCCTCCGCAGCCTGCGAGTACTCCAAGCACCATGACTGCCGCACAGAGAAGCGCTGTTCCTTTTCTTTTCACGTTCATTCTTCTTTTCACGTTCATTCTCCTTTTCTCTTTCATGTTTCTGATTGTCTTTTTTTCTTCCGGATCAGGGCATTGACACTGTCCCCAAACATTCCCATGATCACGACCACCAAAAAGATTGCCAGTCCTGGATACAAGACTGTCCAAGGCGCTGTCTGGAAGCTCTGTTTTCCGTCATTTAACATGGTTCCCCACTCCGGATAGGGCGGAGCAGTTCCCAAGCCTAAAAATGACAGTCCGGAAAACCCAAGAATGGCGTTTCCGATGTGCATACTGGCCTCCACGATCAATGGTGTCAGACTGTTCGGCAGAATCGTCCGAAACAGGATCTTTGTTCTTCCGGCTCCTGAAATTCTGGCAAAACTAACATACGTTTTTTCCTTGATCTGTAGCACCTTGCTTCTTGCCAGTCTTGCATAGCTGGTCCAGCCGACTGCCGACATGGCAATGATACAGTTTCCTATTCCGGTTCCCAGCATGGCTGCCACCGAAATCGTAAACACAAGCTGCGGAAACGCCTGAACGGCATCCACAAACCGCATGACCAGCGTATCAAACATACCGCCGATATAACCGCAGATGCTTCCTACTGCTGTTCCGATCACAAACGTGATCAATACAACTGCCAGCGCTGCAAAGATCGAACGTGCAGCTCCCTTTAACAGCCGGCAGAAAATACATCGTCCCAGATAATCGGTTCCCATAAGGTATCCGTTTCCCGGCGCCTTGTTTACCTGAAGAAGATTTACCTCGAACGGATCATGTCTGAGAAAATACGGTGCCATGCATGCTGCCAGAAACAGCAGCAGCACAAGGATCAGCCAGAACCAAAACCGTATACGCGAGGTATTATACTGCCTTTTTTTCTTTTTCATTTGTTCCTCGCTTTCGATTTTCTTCCGTCAGTTTCTGTCTGATCCGCGGATCGGCCCAGGCATGAAGAAGATCCGTGATCAGATTTACCAGCACATAGATCACCGCCATCGCCAATACAAAGCCCTGCATCAGTGGATAATCCCGATTGGTGATTGAATTGACCGCCAGCCGCCCAAGTCCCTGATAGGTACAGACTATTTCAATGATTGCCGTTCCTCCCAAAAGCCGTCCGACTCCCATACCGACGATTGTGATCAGCGACGGACCGACACTGCGCAGCACTCCCCTGTACAGGATCAGCCGCTCCCGGATTCCTCTCGCTCGGGCCATGCGGACATATGGTTCCTCCAGTTCCTGAAGCACCGCTCCGCGGATCTGCCGGATATACCCCGGTGACAGCGTAAGCATTAAGGTAAGTGCCGGAATCCAGATTCCCCGGGGTGAGCCGCTGCTTACAGTCGGAAGCCAGCGAAGCTTCACTCCAAGAACATAAATCAAAAGAAACGCTGCAAAAAAACCGGGAAGCGATCCAAACAAAAAGCAGATTCCCCGAATCAGATGATCCAGAATTCCATTTTCCCTCACGGCCAGAAAAATACCGACCGGAATTGATATCATAAGCGTAAGAAAAATTCCCAGGACGGTCAGCCGCAGCGTATTGGGAAAATACGTGGTAATCTCCTGGAGCACCGGATTTCCCGTGAAGATCGAGGTTCCAAGATTCCCATGGAGCACATTGACCAGCCAGCTTCCATACTGTTCCCAGACCGGTTTATTCAGTCCCAGTTTTTCCGAAAGCTCTGCCACGGCTTCTGCCGTCGGCACATCACCGCCCTGGGATAAAAAAATCCTGGCCGGATCTCCCGGTGACAGATACATCAGGAAAAATGTGACAAACGAGATCAGAAGCAATACCGGAATCAGCCAAAGCAGACGTTTTACCACATACCGTCCCATATTCAGTCCGCTTCCTTTCCATTTTTCGCTGCAATAAAGAATTCGGTATAATATCCTTCCGCAATTCCGTATTTCAAAAGATTCTGAGGTCTCCGGATTTCTTCTGCAATCAGGTCAAATCCCATTCTGGGAAGTACCTTTTCATCCCAGGCTGCCGGTCTGTCAAATTTTGACAGAGGAAGTTCCGGTGCTGTGCTGTCACACAGGCTGTAATCCACCTGTTTTCCTGCATCATCTCCATGAACGGTTCCTACAAGCTCCTGTAATTTTTTTCGGTTGATCCGGTCTTCCTCATTAAACAGATAGTAATAATGATTTGCATCCCAATAGATCAGATAACCGCCCGGCTTTAACACTCTCTGCCACTGTTTTAATACTGCCTCCGGATCCGGAAGTGCCCAGGTCACATTTCTGGAGATCACAACATCAAAGGTATTATCCGGAAACGGGAGTTCTCCCGCCGGCGTGCAGATAAATTCCGCAGAAAGCCCCATGGATTTCAGATTTTCCTCTGCACGCTCAATCATGTGGGAACACAGATCCACACCAGTCACCTCATGTCCCAGAAGTGCCATGGACGCCGCGATGATCCCGGTTCCTGTTCCGGCATCAAGCACCTTTAACGGCTTTTCCGGCACATAACGGGCAACTGCTGCGCCCAGTGCGGCAAAGCTTTCGGAATCTCTGCGGAATCCAAAAGTCTCCGCCCGCTTCTGCCAGTAAGTTTTCATATTCTTCTGTGCATGATCTGCCTGTTTTTTCACCGCACAGACCTCAAACAGTGGTGATTCTCCATACAGCTGTTTTTCCCACTCTTCGTATACCTCACGCCCGATATCCTCCCGGATTGAAACCTCCATTCCCAGTCTCCCGGAAAGCATTTCCATGTCCCATGCCGGACGCTCAATTTTTGTCAGCGGCGCCGTAGCGTAATATTCCAGGTCGCCGGAAGACACAACTTCTCTCGTTCCGTATTTTTCAAAATGATGCTGTTCCCGCTCCCGTACCCGTTTTAATTTTTCCGGATCAAAGAAGTGCATCTGCCAGTTTGCATCATAGATCAGAAGTTTTCCTCCCGGTTTTAAAATACGTTTGAATTCGGTATAAACCAACTCCGGCTGCTCCAGTGTCCAGGTCACATTTCTCATGACCAGTGCATCGAAGGTATCATCCGAAAACTCCAACTGGTTCACATCCATCTTTTTAAACTCCGGGTTAACCCCTAGCTTTTCTGCATTTTTCCTTGCATGTGCCAGCATCCCTTCCGAACTGTCGATTGCCGTCACCAGCTGTCCCTCTTCCGACAGAATACAAGCAAAAAATCCGGGACCGGTTCCGACATCCAGAATCTTAAGTCCTGCTCCGGGCTCCAGATGATATGCCAGCTGTTTTTTCCATGCGTTCTTACGAAACGAATGAAACTCTTCCGTAATGTATCGATTATAGCCATCTCCGCCGGCCCAGCGTTTTTCTCGTTCAAGCTTCTCCATTGGTTTTCTCCTTTTGTTTAAAACTGCGAAATACCCTCAGATAATATATACTCATACAGATTGCCGTAAGCGCCCAGGTGATCGGATAGGTCACCGCTACTCCGCGGATATCATTGACCCTCGGCACGATCAGGAACAGAAGTCCCGTCCGGATCAGGCAGATATTTATCAGAATGATATACATCGGCTGCTTTACCTTCCCGGCTCCGCGCAGGCTGTCCCCCAGTACCTGTAAGATACAGTAGATAAAATAGAACGGAAAGGTAATTCCGATCAGACGGCATCCAATTGCAATCACTGATTCCTCTTTATTAAAAATCCGGAATAATTCCCGGCCAAATACCAACGCCAGCATACTGGTTACTGCCGCAGTAATGATGCTCATAAGAAGACATACTCTGGTTCCCTCCCGCATCCTCTCATACTTCTTTGCGCCCATATTCTGGCCTGAAAATGCCATGATCGCCTGTCCAAAGGCCACAATCGGAAGATAAATGATCAGCTCCACTTTAAAATAAGCCGTAAATGCAGCAATGGAGTCCTCCCCAAAGGAATTGATATGATACTGCGCCATCACATTGGAAAGGGTGATCACAAGAGACTGGGCACCTGCCGGTATTCCAACCCGAAGAACCTCTTTCAGAATCGGAATATCAAACGAAAGTTTCTTCAGTCTGAACCGGTATTCCGGCTCCAGCCTCGTAAGAAAATACAATACCATCACAGCTGCCATTGTCTGTGAGATCAGCGTTGCCCAGGCTACTCCGTTGATCCCGTTTGAACATAACCGGATAAACAGATAATCCATCACGACATTGACAAGTCCGCCGACTGCCTGTGCATATAACGGTGATCTGGAATCCCCCATGGCCCGAAGGACTCCGGAGCCAAGATTATAAATGAACATGGACACCAGCGAACACAGATAGATCCGGAGATAGGATACCGCCATTGGCTGAAGCGTTCCGGGCGTATTGACCAGATGAAGATATACCGGAGCCAGAAAATATCCTCCCACACAGAGAAAGATCCCGCCGACAAGACTGAGTGCCATGGCATTATGAACTGCTCTGGAAAGGCCGGATTTATCTCTTGCTCCGAAAATATGGGAAACAACCACACCGGATCCAACCGACATTCCACCGAAAAATCCCACCAGACAGGTGATCAGAAGACTGCTTGCTCCAATGGCCGCCGATGCGGATTTGTCAATAAAATTCCCGACAAAAATCAGATCAACCGTATTATATAATTGCTGAACCAGACTGCTTAACAGCAGCGGTATTGCAAATAAGATAAGATTTTTCCAGAGTTTTCCTGTTGTCAGATCCGTTGTCCTAGCCATAGCCGTTTCCTCTCTGTCATTTTTCGCACTTACTATAACAGACTCGATCTGAGTTTGTAAGCCCTGGGGGGGGATTTTTTCTTTCATGACAGCTGTTTTCATCTTTCAATTTTGTTTTTCATTCATTTTATAACCCCCCTGGGAGCTTGTCGGAAGTTTTTTCTTCTGTTATGATACAGACATGACCGCGGCAAGCATACCACAATAACACAAAATGATTCCCTGGAAACGGCTGCCGTTTCCTTGCCGGATCGGCGGAAAGGAGCGCTGGTACATGACAGAAGAAACGAATCACCGTCATCATGGCCACGTTCATGATCCGGCAGAAAAACGACGGCAGATCAACCGTCTGGCCCGGATCATCGGCCATCTGGAATATGTAAAACGGATGTTAAATAACGATGAGGACTGTTCTGCAGTTCTCATGCAGATAGCTGCATCCAGATCTGCTCTGAACGGTCTTGGAAAAGAGATCATCAATGATCATATTTCCCACTGCATTGCCCATGCACTGGAGGATGGCGATACCAGTGCCATTGAAGAATTTCAGAAAGCAATCCAGAAATATATTTAAGGAGGATCCCCGATGCCGTCAGAACCGTTTAATCCATGGAAAAACTTCGATGAATTTGATCCGACACAGTTTTCGGAGCAAAGCAGTGAGTTGATACAGTGGCCGATCAAGCTCTGGAAAGCACCGATCGTGTCTCCATATTATCACGGTGCCCACCTGCTGATTGCCGCCGACTGTACGGCTTTTGCCTGTCCGGATTTTCACGAACATTACAGCCGTGGAAAGCTTACGCTGATCTGCTGTCCCGAGGCGGACTTTGATATTATGACGAATCTGAGCCACATTCTCGAGCATAACGATATCAAGAGCATCACCATCGTCAAAACCGAAAAAAGCTGCTGCAAAGACCTTCTGGAATATGTCCGGCAGGCTGTTTCTTCCAGCAGGCTTCCTGTTCCGATCCAGGTTTCTACCGTTTTTATTGACGCTGAAGATGTTACGGAATCCTTTTAATTTTTACAGGCTGCTTCTTTATCTATTCACTTATATACCTCCGGAAAACGGAAATCACAGTATTTTGGGGAAAGCTGCTGTGATTTCCGTTTTTCCTGCATTTTCGTGATTCTGCCTGTTTTTATCTTATCTGCTTTTATCTTATCTGTTTTTATCTTATTTTTTTATCCCGTTTATCGTACCTTTTCTGCCGATCAGCAGCAGCTCATGAGCCAGAAGGGGCATCGCGGAGAGCGTCAATAGCATTCCCCACTCTCTTCCTTCCAGATGCACAGTTCCGAACAGTCCGATAAATACCGGAATCTCGGTCACCAGAAGCTGCATCAGGATTCCCAGTCCGAAGGAAAGGAGCATCAGCCGGTTTGCCAGATGGTTCATGCAAAAGACCGAGGTTTCGGTATCGCGCATGCCGACTGCATGAAACAGCTGGGACATACCGAGTACCGTAAAGGCATAGGTCTGGCTTTTTGTCAGAAGCTGTGGATCGGAAAGAGCCACCCGGATCTGTTCCGTGGAAAGCGGCTGTCCCGCCGCGAGAAGCTGCCCGATGGGGATCTGCAAAAACGCCGTCAGACTGATCAGCGCTATCAGGATTCCGTAAAAAATCGTGCAGGAGCCCCCGCCTCCGGCAAACAGGCTTTCCGATTCCGGCCTGGGCGGCCGCTCCATATAGCGCTGCTTCCGGTTCACATCAACTCCGAGAGCCAGGGCCGGGAGGGAATCCGTGATCAGATTGATCCACAGGATATGACTTGGCTTCAGCGGGGACGGAAGGATCAGAAGAAAGGCGGCCATCATGGTCAGGATCTCCCCAAAATTGGAGGACAGAAGAAAAATAACAGACTTTCGGATATTTTCATAAATTCCCCTGCCCAGGGCAATCGCTTTCTCAATGGTCGAGAAGTTGTCGTCTGTCAGAACCAGGTCTGCCGCATTCCTTGCCACATCCGTTCCGCCGCGCCCCATGGCGACTCCCACATCGGCTGCCTGCAGCGAGGGGGCATCATTCACGCCATCACCGGTCATGGCCACCGTTTCGCCGCTTTTCTTCAGTGCCTTTACGATCCGGACCTTATGCTCCGGCGACACATGAGCAAAAACCCGGATCCCCGGAAGCGCCCGCAGAAAAGCTTCCTCATCCATGAGCGACAACGCTTCCCCCGAAAGGCACTCCCGCCGCTCTCCGGCGATTCCCAGTTTCTTTGCGAGGGCAAAGGCCGTATCCTCTCTGTCACCGGTGATCATCACTGTCCGCACGCCGGCATTCCGAAAGGTTTCCACGGCCGGAGCCGCCTCCGGGCGGAGCGGATCCTCCATACCGGCAAAGCCTAAAAAGGTCAGTTCCCGTTCTGCAAAAACAGTCCCGTTATTCGTACTGTTTCCCATTTCCTTTAAGGCGCTGTTTTCTTTCATGGCCAGTGCCAGAACACGCAGTCCAGCCCCGGTAAATACCTGCAGCTCCTTTTTTAACCGGATCCGTTCTGCTTCCCGAAGCGGCAGCCTCCGTCCGTCCCGCAGGATTCCGGTACAGCAGGCCAGCACCTCGTCCGGCGATCCTTTTGTATAAGCGATCAATGTTTCGCCCCGCCTGTGAATGGTCGTCATGCACTTTCTTCCGGAATCAAAGGCAATTTCCCCGCACCTTGGATACCGCCGCTCCAGTTCATGACGGTACAGTCCGAAGCCGGCCGCCAGATCAAGAAGCGCCAGCTCCGTCGGATCTCCGATTCTGGACGCTTTCGTCAATTCCCCGTCATTACATAAGGCAATACACTGCAGGAATTCCCGGTTTTCTCCTCTGGAAAGCTGCTCAGGCTCCATGCACCTTCCGTCCGTAAAGCAGCGCACCACCGTCATTTTATTCTCTGTCAAAGTTCCCGTCTTATCTGAACAGACCACACTCACACACCCCAGCGTCTCCACACTGGGAAGCCGACGCACAATGGCTCCGGCCTTTGCCATGCGCGACACGCTGAGTGCCAGCACCATGGTTACCACTGCCGGAAGTCCCTCCGGAACCACCGCCACAGCTAACGATATGGCAGTCAGAAACATTTCCGGAAGGTTCCGTCTCTGGAGCACTGCCAGAAGAAACAACAGTGCACAAAGCCCCAGAGATGCCAGACTCAGATATGTCCCAAGCTCTGCCAGCCGCTTTTGAAGCGGCGTCTGTGGTGCCGATCCCGTCCGAAGCATTCCGGCGATCCGGCCGATCCGCGTATTCATGCCGATAGCTGTCACCACGCCAAGACCGCGTCCGGCCGTCACCGTTGTGGACATATAGGCCCGGTTTTCACGGTTCCGATCCTTTTCCACCGGAACAGATTCTCCCGTAAGGGCAGATTCCTCAATTTTTAATCCCACTGCCTCCAAAAGCTCCAGGTCCGCCGGAACCCTGCATCCGGCCTCCAGAACTACCACATCGCCCGGGATCAGCTCTGCCGCATCCATTTCCCGGATTTCTTCCCCGACCTTCACCAGCGCACGTGGACTGGCCATCTGCTTCAGCGCTTCCAGGGCACGGGCCGCTTTTCCTTCCTGGATCACACCGACCACCGCATTGACTCCAATCACCGCCGCAATGATTGCCGTGTCGCCATACTCCCCCAGAAAAAACGAAACCGCCGCCGCGCCCATCAGGACATACAGAAGCGGATCACAGACCTGCCGAAACAGCCGCAAAGCAAGCGGCTTTCGTTTTTCCTCCCGAAGTACATTCTCCCCTCTCTGTTCCACAGCCGTATCCTCCTCCCTGCCAGCCCATCGCCGCCCCTAAAGAATATGAGGACAGGAGAAGATTTATGTGTTATACTACAAGCAGTGCCATACGAAGTTGCATTATTCAAAACAATAGATTTCCAGAAGGGAGTTGTTTTTATGCCGAGCATTCTCAGTAACCTTTCCTATCAATATAAACTTCGTACCAACGCGAAGGATGATTTAAAGACTCAGCTTTCCCGCTCCAATCACGGTGATCCCCGCTACATGACACCGCCGGAAGCTTTCCGTAAAAGATATACGGTCGAAGCAGATTCCTGTCTGGAACGTCCCGTCTACTATCTTGATTTTTCCAGGGCTGCCGATGCGCCCTGCGTTCTTTATTTTCATGGCGGAGCTTTTTTGACCAGCCTCATTAAAAAGCACTGGAAGCTCTGCGATTCCATCTTAAAGGGTACCGCCTGTCCGGTGGTTGTTCCCGATTATCCCCTGATCCCGGAGCATACCTGCCTCCAGACCCTGCGGTTCTGCATGACCCTGTATGAAGATCTGATCCGTCGCTGTCCCCGCGGTGTGATCCTCATGGGCGATTCCGCCGGTGCCAACCTGGCTCTGGCTGTTGCCCAGAACGCAAAGAAGGCGGGGCTTCCCGCTCCGAAAAAATTGTTATTTCTCTCGCCCTTCCTCGATGCCACCGGGGATAATCCGGTAAAAAATGTCCTTTCCCGCCGGGATCCCATTCTGGAACCGGACGGAGGACGGGAAGCAGCGCTTCTCTATGCAGGCAGCCTGCCGCTTTCTGATCCGCGGGTCAGCCCGCTGTTCGGACCCATGCGCGGTCTGCCGCCTGTTTCCATCTGGACCGGCGACAATGATATGCTCTACGCCGACGCACTCCAGCTTCGCCAGAAGCTCCATAACGCCCACGTACCCTACCATCTCTACACCTACCCCGGTATGGTCCACGACTGGATGCTGGAAGCTCTTCCTGAGGCTAAAAAGGCTGTAAAACAGATCCTGTCCGAAATCCGGCTGGTTTATGAGATTTGATCATACCTGATTCATTTTCTCCAGTACCAGCCCGCCGAAGATTCCTGCCACCAGAAAGCCTCCGTTCACCAGTGCGGCGCTCATGCTTTCCAAAAATACTTCATACGGAACGGTCATGAGTGTCGCTGCCAGAACAATTCCGAAAATTCCGTAACGGAATAGCGATTCATGGCGGTTCATCAGCTCTGTAATAACTCCGGAAAAACCGAACACGGTCGCTGCGGCCCCCAGTCCGGCCGGAATCAGAATCGATCCATCGAAATTTCCGATTCCGTCAATAAACGGCAGATACAATCCCAGCGGCATAAGCAGCGTGGAAAAGCTCAGCCCCGGGACGATGACACTCAGCGCCGCACAGACACCGCAGAACAGATTCCAAAACCAGTTTGGCGTGATCACTGCATTCGCGGTCCGCAGCCAGACAAGAAGCAGCAACAGCCCGAAAAATGCAGCTCCAAAACTGAACCACTCTCCCGCTATCACCTTTTTCCCTGCTCCCACCGCTTCCTGATATAAGGACGGCAGCATTCCGATGATCAGCCCCACAAACAGACAAACCAACTGGGTTTCATATATGCTCAGGAAGAATCCAAGAATCTTTGACACCCCGAAAAATCCTGCGACTCCTCCGATGCAGACCGGAATGAGCAGTCCCGCATGGACTTTCAATGCATGCCTCGGAGCAGAAAGCAGTTCCATGACCGGCTGGTAAATTCCAAACATCACACATAACACACCACCGGAAATTCCCGGAAGCACCGCGCCGATGCCGATCAGAATTCCCTGAAAAATCCGTATAAGCCAAGAAACTGAATGTCCTTTTTGATTCCAAACCGTCATATCCCCACCTCACCGGAATAAGTTTCCATGCATGAAATGACAACGCTTCCATGAGTATATGCGGGAATCCAACAGATTATGTGGTTCTCGCGCCGCTCGCCCTGCCGCCTTCGGCTCCTGTCTGGGACTTTCGGGCGTTCCGCCCATAAAAATACAGCCAGTCCGCTCCGGGCAGATAAATCTGCCCTTAACGTTCTGGCTGTATTTCTGCGTGCAGAATTGTTTAATTAGTTTTCTGCGTGCTGAATTGTTTATTTTGAACTTTTACTTAAAGTATTCAACGCCGGATTCGAATACCTTCAGATCCTGTTCGCCGCAGATATTGATGGCGACGGACTGGCCCTGGCGTTCGATGTGAGCCATCTTGCCGAAGATTCTTCCATCGGGGCTGGTAATGCCCTCGATGGCCTGGTAGGATCCGTTGGGATTCCAGGTCTCCTCCATGGTGGGATTGCCGTCCAGGTCAACGTACTGAGTTGCTACCTGTCCGTTCTCAAACAGCTTCTTCAGCCATTCCTCGCTTGCTACGAAGCGGCCCTCACCGTGGGAAACCGGCGTACAGTACACACCTCCCAGCTTGGCCTGCTGCAGCCAGGGGGACTTATTGGACACGACCTTGGTATATGCCATCTTGGATACATGACGGCCGATGGTATTGTAGGTCAGGGTCGGAGAATCCTCTGTCTGCTGACGGATCTCGCCGTAAGGCACAAGACCAAGCTTGATCAGGGCCTGGAAGCCGTTGCAAATACCAAGCATGAGGCCGTCCCGCTCATTTAAGAGCTTCTCCACGGCTTCTTTCATGCGGGCATTGCGGAATGCCGTCGCGAAGAACTTCGCGGAGCCCTCCGGCTCATCACCTGCGGAAAAGCCGCCGGGGAACATGATGATCTGTGACTGGGCAATGGCCTTCTCGAAAATCTCCACCGAATCACGGATATCCTCTGCCGTGATGTTTTTCAGTACCTTTGTAATAACAGTTGCACCAGCCTTTTCAAAGACCCTGGCGCTGTCATACTCGCAGTTGGTTCCGGGAAATACCGGAATAAATACGGTAGGCTTTGCCACCTTGTGTTTACATACATAAATCTGATCGGCCTTGTAAAGCTTATCCGTCACCGGAGTCTGCTCCACGCCGGAGGAAGTCGGGAATACCTTCTCCAGAGGCTTCTCCCATGCCGCCTGCGCGTCCATGAGATCAATCTTCATATTCTGATATTCAATGGCACCAGTATCGGTCACTTCACCGATTACCGTATAGCAGCCGGACAGGTTCTGTACCTTGTCGGCAGGAACCTCAGCGATCACATTGCCCCAGCCTGCCGCAAACAGATCTTCGGGAGCGATGTTATGCTCGATCTTCACGCCCATACGGTTACCAAACGCCATCTTGGATACCGCCTCCGCGATTCCGTGACGCTCCACCTCATACGCAGAAACAATGGTTCCTGCCTTGATATCCGCGAAGATCTTTCCGTACTGATCCATAAGCTGCTCATAAACCGGAAGATCGTATTCATCCTTTTCAATGGCAAACAGCACCAGCTTGTTTCCGGCCTTCTTTAACTCCGGTGTGATAATCGTCTGCTCCTTCGCCACATCCACAGCAAAGGAAACGAGAGTCGGAGGTACATCTAATTCATTGAAGGAACCGGACATACTGTCCTTTCCGCCGATGGACGGAAGCCCGAAGCCCAGCTGTGCATTATACGCGCCGAGAAGCGCCGCAAAGGGCTCGCCCCAGCGGGTGGGATCCTCGGTCATTCTCCGGAAATACTCCTGGAAGGTAAAACGGATCTTCTTATAATCACCGCCTGCGGCCACGATCTTTGCCACTGAAGAAACCACTGCATAAACGGCCCCGTGATACGGGCTCCAGGAGGACAGATACGGATCAAAGCCGTAGCTCATCATGGTCACCACATCGGTCTTTCCGTTCAGAACGGGAAGCTTCGCCACCATGGCCTGGGTCTCCGTCATCTGATACTTTCCGCCGTAAGGCATGTAAACCGAACCGGCGCCGATGGAGCTGTCGAACATCTCCACAAGGCCCTTCTGGGAGCATACGTTGAGATCCTTCATGGTCTCCAGCCACTTTGCCTTCACATCGCTTACCGACTCTTTATCGAAGAGATTTCCCTTCTTTCCGGGCACCGTCACAGCCACATCCGTCTCCTGATGCGCACCGTTTGTATCCAGGAATGCACGGCTGATGTCCACGATGGTCCTGCCGCGCCAGAACATTTTCAGTCTCGGCTCCTCGGTCACAACTGCAACCGGAACAGCCTCCAGATTTTCCTCATTGGCATAAGCCAGGAACTGATCCACATCCTTTTTATCCACAACAACGGCCATACGCTCCTGGGACTCGGAGATGGCAATCTCCGTTCCGTCCAGACCGGCATACTTCTTCGGCACCTTATCCAGATCGATCTCCAGGCCGGCTGCCAGCTCACCGATGGCAACGGATACGCCGCCTGCTCCAAAGTCGTTGCACTTCTTGATCATGTGGCTTACTTCTTCCCGGCGGAACAGTCTCTGGATCTTCCGCTCGGTGGGCGCATTACCCTTCTGTACCTCCGCACCGCAGGTCTCGATGGAGGACTCGGTATGCACCTTGGAGGAACCGGTCGCACCGCCGATTCCGTCACGGCCTGTCCGTCCGCCCAGCAGGATAATGATATCACCGGGATCGGAATTTTCGCGGATCACGGCACGTCTGGGTGCTGCGCCCATAACCGCACCGATCTCCATTCTCTTTGCCGCATAATTCGGGTGATAAATTTCTTTTACATAGCCCGTAGCAAGACCGATCTGGTTGCCGTAGGAGCTGTAGCCATGGGCTGCGCTGCGGACCAGCTTTTTCTGGGGCAGCTTGCCCTTCATGGTCTCCGATACGGGAACCGTCGGATCTGCCGCACCGGTCACACGCATAGCCTGATATACATAGGTACGTCCTGAAAGGGGATCGCGGATCGCACCGCCGAGGCAGGTTGCCGCACCGCCGAACGGCTCGATCTCGGTCGGGTGGTTGTGGGTCTCATTCTTGAAGTTCACCAGCCATTCCTCAACCTTGCCGTCAACCTCCACCGGCACCACAATACTGCAGGCGTTGATCTCGTCCGATTCCTCCTGGTCGTCTAATTTTCCTTCCTTTTTCAGCTTTCTCATGGCCATGAGCGCCAGATCCATCAGGCAGACAAACTTGTCGTCACGTCCCTTAAAGATCTCTTTGCGGTCTTCCACATACTGCTCATAGGTCTTCTCAATAGGCACCTTGTAATCGCCGTCTGTGAATGTCACATTCTTTAACTCCGTCTGGAAGGTAGTATGACGGCAGTGATCTGACCAGTAGGTATCCAGCACGCGGATCTCGGTCATGGTCGGCTCCCGGTGCGCTTCATTCTTATAATAATCCTGAATATACAGAAAATCCTTGAAGGTCATCGCCAGATTTAAGGAATCATACAGCTTCTTTAATTCCGCCTCCGGCATTTCCGCAAAATTCTCGAACACTGCTACATCCGCAGGCTCCGCGAATTTTGTGATCAGTGTCTCCGGAATAGCCGCCGATGCTTCACGACTGTCCACCGGGTTAATGCAGTGCTCCTTGACCGCTTCCTTCTGCTCCGCCGTCATGGTTCCCTCGATCACATAGGTAGTCGCGCTCCGGATCACCGGCTCCTCATTCTCATTAAGCAACTTCACGCACTGCTCTGCGGAGTCGGCTCTCTGGTCGAACTGGCCGGGCAGATATTCCACGGAAAACACGGTGTCTTCCGGGTTGTGCTGAAAATCATCCTCATAGAGAATATCAACGGGAGGCTCCGAAAAAATCGTGCCCTTGGACTTTTCATAGGTCTCATCAGACAGATTTTCAATATCATAGCGGATCAGCACGCGCACGCCGGTCACCGTACTGATTCCAAGATAGCTTAAAAGCTCCTCCCTCAGTTCCTTTGCCTGAACTGCATAAGGCTTTTTCTTCTCCACATAGATTCGTCTTACGCTCATAAGTACCTCCATGGATTTTATGTATGACATACAGATATAATTTTCCCTACTATCATATTTCATTTTCCTCCTTCTGTCAATTGAACTGCCCGGATTTTCCTTGACAGGATCCGTACACATCCGATATGATAGAAAAAACCGGGGGTATTATTATGTCAAATTCCATAGTGTCACTGATGAAGAAAGCCATTGCATTCCTGAGCTTTCTGGTTCTTCCTGTTTTTTTTTACGAACAGGTTGTTTTTGTGTGCGCCGCACTTGTTCAGGCGCTCGCTTCCGCTTCTCACCAGCCGTTTCTTTCGGGAAATCTGCCGCTTCTTTATACAAGCACCGCAGCAGCTGTTTCCGGTCTGATCCTGCTTCCCGTCTATTTCTATTTAAAAAAGAAATCCTCTGCATCGAAGGTCATCGATCCAGGGGCTTCTGTGCATCATGATCCCGCTCCGGAACTTTCCCGAAAGGCTCCGGTATTTTCCGCGCGCTCCTATATTTTTCCGGCATTGTTCGGTGCTTCCGGCGCTGTCTTTTTCAATCTGCTCCTTGCCTTTTCCCGGCTGCCGGAGCTGTTCCCCACTGTCTCCACCCTGGAGCCCACCGCCGCGCAGTCAAGTGTTCTCCTTGGCGCCCTGGTGACCTGTCTCATCACGCCGCTCATCGAGGAGCTGGTGTTCCGCGGCTACGGATTTTTCCTGCTCCGCCGGGAGTTTGGCTTCCCCGGCGCTGCCCTTTTAAGCGCCGCTGCCTTCGGCCTGTTCCACGGCGATGTCTCTCAGAGCCTTTATGGCTTCTGCATGGGACTTCTTCTGGCCCACACCGCCGAACTGTACCGTTCTCTCCATGCCTGTATCCTGTTCCATATCTGCGCCAACATAACCTCCTTCTTCCTGCTCACCGACCTCTCCAGAGAACGGCTCATCATCTCCATGCCCGTTCTTGGCCTGTCCGGAATCCTGTGCGCATGGAGCTATCATAAGATAAAGGAAGTGGGGAAAATTGAAAAAACAGACTGATCGTACTTCTGGTTTTCTGAAAAAGAATCCTGCTCGCAGGATTCGCCGCCTGCGGCGGGCTGCAAAGCGGCAATCTTCCGCTCCGCCGCAGTGCGATCCACGCGGAGCGTTTTTCATTTCATAGGACGAACTTTCCTATGAAATGAAAAAGCAGGACTATCAAATTTGACAGCCCTGCTTTTCTGTTAGATTCTGCTCATTTTCGTGCGATATTGGCTCAGCCAGATATCTTTCGCTTACCGATCTTAAAAGATTGTCTTATACCTGCCAGAACATTTCTTTTTTAGTATTTTTACAAAACCATCACATTTTCTAAGAAACTCATATCTCAGCTTAATCTTCCTTTTGTCTGTATAAATGGTAAGTATTTCTGAACCTATTTTTACAAACGACACCTCCTCATACTGAAATACATATCGCCTTCCCCATATTGAGCGATATTGAAAGCCTTCTTCCTTGTATACGACACGTATGTTTGATGAATACAAAATAAAGCACATGGCCATAAAAGCACATGGTACTATTAAAAAAATCAGGTACGCCGCATCCATTGCTACATTTAGACTATATCCGAATACAAGAGTTCCTACAGAAGTCAATCCACCCAAAAATTGTATAACCCCCGCCGGATATACATTCCCAGGTTGTTTTTCTTTCCTATTAAACCAGACATAATCTGAAAACATTTTTACAACTCCGAAAATTCCAATTCCGATACTCAAATAATAAATATAGTATATCATCTTTTTTTCCTTATTCGTTTATTCTTTGCCATAGCCGCTAACGCATTCGCTGCCGCAGCATATCCGGCGCCTGCTATAAATCGTCCAATTGCCATATTCGCAGCATTTTTTATAGATTGTATTGACGTTCTTATTATAGTTCTTCTGGATATTACTCCGGCTATTTTGCAAATACTCCTTGCTGTGGAACGAGAAGTCACACGTGTTACATTTGACTGAAAGCTCTGATCATATAATCCACTTCCTCCAATCATTCCAGCCGTTGCTCCCAGAGCTAAACTTTCCAATGCTCCCTCTAATGTAACTTTTTCTTTATTCTTGGACTGAGTCAAACCATATGCACCTAATGAAATGGCTGCATTTCCGATCACCTGTCCAACTAATCCAACCCCGCTTGCAGCTAATGAACCTGATACTCCTCCAGTTATCGCATCTATCGCAACTTGTTTTCCATCAATTGTGCCTGTTGTATTTGCTTGTACGACACATGAATTTAGCCCCGATATAATAGCCCCTGCTATAAATCCAATTCCAAGAGCTAACAGTAACCCTTCGCCTTCTTCATCCTGATACTTCACCGGGTTATTCGCGCAGTACGCATACAGATTTCCTTTTAACAGCCCGGCGTTGTCATCCATCTGCCAGTCTGCATTCAAAAACCGTCCGGTCTCCGGATCGTAGTACCGGCTGTTCAGGTAGTACAGCCCGCTCTCGCTGTCATAGTAGTACCCGCGGTACCGTAAGGGATTGACTGCCCCTATACTGTCCGCCATCTCCCCGGTGCAGGAAAGGAGCTTTCCCCAGGAATCATACCGGTAGCTCACCACCTGGGTTCCTTCGCTGTCCAGGATTCCGACAACATCGCCCTGAAGGTTCAGGATATAATAGTAGACGGTTCCGTTCTTCTTGAAACCCAGCGGCAGGCCGTTGGCATCATAGAAGAAGTCCAGGCGCGTGCTCCCCTTCTTCTGGGTCAGCAGGGTGGTCCCGTTCCGGTAATACCGGGTCACTCCGCTCTCATCCGCTTTTGTCATCCGGTAGCCGTCTTCATCATAGGTGTAGGTGGTCGTTTTCAAGCCTGCCGTAACCGTAATGCTTTTCAGTTCCCGGCCATGCTGCCAGCCAAAGATCATGTTGTCCCGGTAGGCGATGGGATTTCCGATGGCATCATAGGTGATCGTCTGGCCGTCATACTCTGTCAGCTGATCCTTCCAGCCCTCAGCCCCGTATCCGTAGGAAATCGTCTTTTCCGGCTCTCCGAGCGTCCCCGTGGTATACGGATAGATCCGTTCCTCCGTCCGGTTCCCGCCTGCGTCATAGGAAAACCGTTAAACGGCCCCGTCCGAGTTCTTTGCCTCCGTCAGGTTGTTCCAGCTGTCGTAGGTATAGGAAAAATCCGTCCCGTCCGGGCTCACCATCCCCGACAGGTTTCCATTCCCGTCATACCGGAACTTACTCTGTTCCGCCGCGCTCTTCACATCCGTCAGGTTCCCGTCATTGTCGTAGACGTAAGTCTCTCCTTCATCCTTCGTGAGCTGGACCCCGTCAAACCAGGCCGCATTGCACTGGTCATCATAAACGATCCGGATATGGATGGCATAATAACTGTTTTGGGTTCCCGCATCCCCGTCATCGGTGGTGACCCCCCCCCGCCGCCGTACTGCCAACCCTTCACATAAGGGGCAAAGTCGAACCGGTGGGATCTTGTCGTCCCGTTACTGTAGCAGACCTGGGCCTCCAGATAAAAATCCTTTTCCGAGACTGCATCCGCATACGCCCATGCCGAAAGGCTGTAGCAGTCGCCCTCCGGCATAAATTTGAACGGATTACTTTTCTACTCACTCCGGCATTTCCAGTTCCACGCCCCATTCTTCCATCTTCTGAAAAACTTCTTCTTTATCCACTTCAGAATATCCCGTCAATCGCATAGGTTTTTTTACATTTCATTATAAAAGTAAACCCACACCGTCATGTTCACTAGCTTTCTATATAAATTGACAATCACCTATAACCATTTTTTCAACTTCTATTGTTTCACATACAATTTTGACCTTATCACCGGAAGAAATTTCTATTGTTGTGTTCAATATATGCTCTATATTTTCAATCCTATATTTCAAATTATCAAATTTGTCTTCATTTATAATCTTTTTTACAAAATCTTCCTCAGCACCAGATACCGTTTCCCAATCATACACATGCGGTGTTGGTCCCCAAAAATCTCCTGCCAACACTTCAATTCCCAATGTATTTAAAAAAGTAAAACGATATCGTCTGTCATAACTTTCCGTCTTCGGTCCCCATGCCACCATTTCAATTATAACTTGTTTTTTTTCATAGTTATAATTGAATCCTTCAAATACCGCATCATGAAGATATATTTCATTAAGTTCCTCTACATTTCTATAATTTATTTTCATTCTGCACCTCCACTAAAATATTGGGTATTCCAAGGCTCTGGGACAGGCATTCCGCCACGCCAATGATCATTCAATAAATGTTTATTATCCCATTCAATTAACATAACATGATAATGCGATCCCTCTCTATAATCCTCATTCCATTCAAAAATAGCACATTTTGTTCCTGGAATCTCCCATTTTATTGTTCCTCCATTTTTCCTTGTTCCTATTGCTACATATTCTTTCATTTTTAGTCCTATTGGATGAAAATCATATGGACTTTCCGGAAAAAATGCCTGTTTCTTAGATTTAGTCGTGGCTACTGTATCACTTTTGCTCTCTTCTTTTCCTTTTGCCATCTTAGCAGATATAGCAATCGATACTACTGCACTTACCAACCTTTTCTGAGCATTCAAACGCCGATTCGCAGTTCCCACATAATACGATCTACAAGAAGACGACCTCGTTCTGCTTCCAATTGTAGCTGTTGCCGCTAATCCAATCACAGCAATTATAATGGCAATCGCATCATCAACTCCAGCTATCGTTCCCTTTGCATCCTTTTTATTAACAGGATTATTCAGGCAATACGTAAACATGTTATGCCCTAAAATGCCCTGTCCTGTAGAAATATAACTATCTGCGTTCAAAAACCGTCCGGTCTCCGGATCGTAGTACCGGCTGTTCAGGTAGTACAGCCCGCTCTCGCTGTCATAGTAGTACCCGCGGTACCGTAAGGGGTTGATCGCTCCAATGCTGTCTGCCAGCTCTCCGGTGCAGGAAAGGAGCTTTCCCCAGGGATCATACCGGTAGCCCACAACCTGGGTTCCTTCGCGGTCCAGGATCCCGACAACATCCCCCTGAAGGTTCAGGATATAATAGTAGACCGTCCCATTCTTCTTGAAGCCCAGCGGCAGGCCATTGGCATCATAGAAGAAGTCCAGGCGCGTGCTCCCCTTCTTCTGGGTCAGCAGGGTCGTCCCGTTCCGGTAGTACCGGGTCACTCCGCTCTCATCCGCTTTTGTCATCCGGTATCCGTCTTCATCGTAGGTGTAGGTGGTCGTTCTTCCGCCTGCCGTAAGGCTTTTCAGTTCCCGGCCATGCTGCCAGCCAAAGACCATGCCGTCCCGGTAGGATAAGGGATTTCCGATGGCATCATAGGTGATCGTCTGGCCGTCATACTCTGTCAGCTGATCCTTCCAGCCCTCAGCCCCGTATCCGTAGGAAATCGTCTTTTCCGGCTCTCCGAGCGTCCCCGTGGTATACGGATAGATCCGTTCCTCCGTCCGGTTCCCGCCTGCGTCATAGCTCCAGGCATGGCTCTTTCCCTCGGTCCGGTCATCGGCCCGCAGAAGCTCTCCCAGCTCATCATACGTATAGGTAAGGACCTCTGTCCCGCCTTCGGAAACTCTGGTGATGTTCCCCCGGGTGTCGTATTCATAAGAGGTCTTCGTCCCGCCTGCTTCCATCCAGGCTGCCCGGGTCGTATCGGTCCCATCCGGGTTCTGGTAAAAGCCGTACGATGTCCTATAAGGAGTCCCGGCCTGCACCGTCCTGGAGGTGGTCCTCCCATATCCGTCATAGGCATAGGTGACCGTCTCTTTTCCGTCGATCCGCACCCCGTAGACCAGGCTGGGCTGTTCCCCGCTCCCTGCCCCGTACCGGTAGCCGGTCGTTGTCTTTTCCCCGTCGATCAGGCTCACCAGCCGGTCGGTCCGTGCCCTGGTGTCATACCCTAACTCCAGGGACTGCCCGCGGCTGGTCGCCATCCGCACGACCCGCCCCAGGGAATCGTAGTCAAAGAAATACCTGGTCTGGTCCAGGAGGTCTTCATGGAAGATCTCATTCCCGGCACTGTCATACTGATACGTAAAGGCCTTTGTCCCGTTATGGGAAATGCTTTCCAGCTCCTCACGGGCATTGTACGCATACGAGACCGTATCCCCGTTTGCATATGCCTGGCCTGTAACAGACCCGTTCGCCGGCTGGTACGTTTCCGTAAGGATCGTGTTTCCGCCGGCCGCTGTCCCGGTCTTTTTCCCATACGCATCATACGTGAACGTATAGAAAAATCCGTTATGGCCGATGGCGGACAGGCGGTCCTTCTCATACTGATACGTGATGGACGCCTCATGGCTGCCGCCGTTCCCGTCCGTGACGGTTTCTGTAGTCTTTGTGGTCCGGTCCCGGTTATCATACGCATAGGTGACCGTCCGCCCTTCCGCATCCGTGGTCCCGGTGAGCAGCCGCCCGGTGCTGTCATACTGATACGTGGTGGTGTTCTGGAGCTCATCCGTCACCGTAAGGACCTGCTTCCCGGACGGGTCATACGTCTGGGAGGAGTGGATCCCTTTTCCGGTCCCTTCCGCGTTTATGGAAGAGCTTACCGGGTTTCCGCATGCGTCATAGGAAAACCGGTAAACAGCCCCGTCGGAGTTCTTTGCCTCCGTCAGGTTGTTCCGGCTGTCGTAGGTATAGGAAAAATCCGTCCCGTCCGGGCTCACCATCCCCGACAGGTTCCCGTTCCCATCATACCGGAACTTACTCTGTTCCGCCGCGCTCTTCACATCCGTCAGGTTCCCGTCCTTATCGTAGACGTAAGTCTCCCCCTCATCCTTCGTGAGCTGGACCCCGTCAAACCAGGCCGCATTGCACTGGTCATCATACACGATCCGGACATGGATGGCATAATAACTGTTTTGGGTTCCCGCATCCCCGTCATCGGTGGTGAACACCCCGCCGCCGTACTGCCAGCCTTTTACATAAGGGTCAAAGTCGAACCGGTGGGATTTTGTCGTCCCGTTGCTGTAGCAGACCTGGGCCTCCAGGTAAAAATCCTTTTCCGGGACTGCATCCGCATACGCCCATGCCGAAAGGCTGTAGCAGTCGCCCTCCGCCCCTCCGGCATAAACGAGCTGGCTCAGGTTCCGGTACGTTCCGGGATCCCCGCTCAGCCGTCCGGCAGAGCTTCCGTTCCAGTGTGCATCGGAAGAAGCTCCGTCCCAGCCGGATTCGGAATAAACACTCCACACGTTGGGGACATTCCCGCTCTGGCTCCCGCCCTCAAAGCTTCCGTTCTGGATCAGGTTATATCCTTCGCAGGTCTCTCCCTCTTCCAGCTGGGCATCGTCAAACCAGGCCGTCCCGCTGGCATCATTAAGGCCGCACCAGGCGCGGATCCAGGTATTGTCCTCCGGCACGGTAAAGGTCACAAAGAGCCTCTGCCATCCGTCCCCGATCTCCGGATCGGAAGTCCCCGTGAGGGCGCGGCTGGCATTGGTCCGGTTTGCCAGGCTTCCTCCCAGGTAGTCGATCCCGATGATCGCCCCCTGGTTCCCCTGTCCCTTTAAGGATACCACATCGGACGTCCTTGCGAAAGCAGAAAAGGTATAGGTTCCCGCAGAAAGCAGGACATTCTGGGCCGTCACCGGCCGCCCGGCTTCCAGCTTCGTATGGACCACGCGGACAGAGTTGGTCGTCCAGTGGCTGAGATCCCCCACCCGGTCCACGCTCGCCATCAGCGCGGCTTCATAGGCATACGTGTACCAGCTGTCCCACTCCTGACATTTCCCCGGCGCAAAGCCCGGATTGGATAAGTAATTCCGGACGGTCTTCCGGAGATGCCCGCTCTCTTTTAACAGGTGTGCACCCTTTTCCTGTCCATAATACTTCCAGGCAGAAGCGTTTCCTTCTTTGTCATGAACGGACAGCGGCTGTCCTGCCGAATCAAAGTCATACTGGTAAACGGGATCATCTGCAGTCCCTAACTGCCGGTCCAGGCCCAGGTACTGGAACCAGGTCCGGTTTCCGTCGGCATAGGTGCTCCAGACCACGTTTCCTCTGGAACCGTCCTCTCCCTCCTCCTGGCGGTACAGCACCCGCGGCACCTTCTGGTCCAGGAGGTATCCGTAGGCCACCGCAGAGCCGTTCGGTTCCTTCGCCCGCACAAGACGTCCCTGGTCATAGGAATAGGTGCTCTTGGCCCCGTCCGGGTAAGTAATGGAAGTCAGGTTTCCGTCCCCATCATATCCATAAGAGGTTTTCCGTCCGGTGGCGCGGTCCGTGATGGAGACCAGGCGGTCTTTATAGGTTCCCTCATACGCAAAGTCAATGGCCTGCCCGGCCCCGTCCACCACCGTTCCCAGGTAGTTGTCCAGGCCGCTTCCGTCGGAATCATAATAATACTGGATGCTGTTTCCGTTGGGATCCTCTTTCTTTTTTAAATATCCCCATACATCAAAGGTCCGGACACTCTTGTCCTTTCCGGTAAGAAGCCGGTATTCATGGACGTTTGCCTGGTTTTCTTCCCTGGTGATGACAAACCCAAGGCCGTCCTCGTCCTTTAACTTGTTTCCATCTTTTTCGTCCCGGTAGAAGAAATGCCTGGTCCCGTCCCCGTCGGTATAGACATAAGGGGACTTCGGGATCCCGGTGGGAAGGAGCCGCTCCTGGACATTCAGGCGCCAGCCGTTCCCGATCTTGGAGTTCTTTCCCGTATCGCAGAGGTTATAGACATGGCTTACCGTGACCGGAAGCCGGGAGCCGGACGTTGCGGCATCGGAATGGACAAAGACCAGGTTTCCGTTGAAATCATTGGTATAGCCGTATCCGGCCCGGCCGGCATCCTGCTCATGGTAGCTCCAGTATTCTTCCAGCCCCGCTGCATTTTTATAATAGAAGTATGCACAGGGATGTGCGCTCTCTCCATAGTTATTATTGGAGGTGATAACATACGCTTCTGCCCGCTGGGTCTCGTTCCGGGACCGCAGCTCGATCCCGTAGTTGTTCCCCGTATTGTACCAGCTCCGCACCAGCTTCGTGACATCAAATTCGAGCAGATTCGTCTGATCTCCAATGGGCTTCGCCGTCTTGAAATCCAGGACCGTATCGGAACAGGACGGCTGGCTGTTCCAGGTGACCGTCTGATCCCAGTCGGATAACGGCTCATGGACCGTTACCGGAAAGCTTTGGGCCGCACTGGCATCGTATTTATACTGGTGCGCTGCAAAGACCCCTTTATAGATCACATCCCCCGCATCCAGCGCCGGAAGCTCCTTGAACTTTACCAACATCCGGCACCGCCCATAAGAGGGCACATAGCCGACTGCCGCAGATCCCCAGCCGGAGGCCGTCTCGCCGGGCTGTTTTTCCCGGATAAACGTATCGATGATCATGCGGCTTTCCCGTTTGGTTGCCGTGTTCGGATCGATCGTCACCGGATAGGTGCGGCTTTCCGCTAAGAGCCATTCCTAATCCGCCGAAACCGTCAGGATCGTTTCGTCTTCCCCGTCCTCCAAAAGCTCATACGACACAGCATTGCTGGTCTCTCCTGCCGCATCATACATGTAAGGGCGCAGAAAGGTATATGCCTCTCCCTCTCCTTCCCCGGTCACAAGCTGGACTTCTCCCTCCCCGGACAACACCATCCGCATCCCCGGATGATGGATCCGAAAGCGGATCGTCTGGCCGGCTGCGTCCCGGTCGTTCAGGAAGATATTTTCCTTTAAGGTCACGCTGTCGATCCGGTACTGAAGATCGATCCCCGGGAAGACCTCCTGATAGATCCCGCCAGAGGAAAGGTTCGGGACACCGGCCACCTGAGCATTATACCGGTCTGCCGCCAGGCCGTCCCGCTCTTTTGTCACTTTCTTCCACTCGTCCGGGACCGGGATCTCCGGCCACCCTTCCGGGATCTCCGGAAGAATGCTGCCGGCGGGAGAAACGGCTGTATCATCCTCTCCAGCCTCATCCGAAACACCGGCTCCATGACTGGAAGACTCTCCGCCCTCCTCCGTTTCATAGAGCGGCGTCTGGGGAAGGAACTCCCGTCTGGCCGGTTTTACGGCCTGCCCGGAGGACTGGCTGCGGGATCCCGGTCCTGGTATCTCCGGCTTCTGCGTTTCCGCCGGTTTTCCTGCCGGTTCGTCTGCCGGTTCTCCCTGTTCCTCCGATTCTTTCACCGTTTCCCCCTGCTCCGGTTCCGTGGTTTCTTTCACGGTTTCTTCCGCAGGCTCTCCATGCTTTGATCCTGCGGTTTCTGCTGCCGCTTCCTCTTTTTCTCCGGGTTCCTCTGCTGCCGCTTCCGTTTTTTCTTTCTGCCTGGAAGGTTTCTCTGCCGCAGTTTCCGCGTTTTCTTTCTGCCCGGAAGGTTCTTCTGCCGCAGTTTCCCCGGAAGGCTCTGTCTCTTCCCCGTTTTCATCCTCCTCCGGTTCTGTCACAAGGCTCCAGGAGATCCTTCTCCCGTCCCATTCTAACGATACTAACTCCTCCGCATCGGAATAGCGGGCCAGGGACACCTTCACATCGGAGGCCGCATTTTCATAAGCCTCTTCGCCGGTCCCTGCATCCTCTGTGAGCACCAGACGGTTATCGATCTCTTCCCAGCCGTCGTCTGTCTGGTAATGGACCGGCTCCGGATACAAAACCGCCACATGGCCGTTTCGTTCCGTCAGGAAATATTTCATCCCGGCTTCCCGCTTTTTCACCTCTTCCGCGATGATATATTCCGCTTCCGGATCCTCTGCGGTTCCATAAGGAAGATCCTGATCCATTCCATGGACCACTTTTTCTTCCTCCGCTCCGGTTTCCTCCTGTGCTTCCGTCTCCGCCCCATACTCCGTTCCGGTATAAGGCGCCGCCAGAGCCTCTGCCGTCCCGTACTCTAAGAGCATCACCAGGGCCAAAAGCCCCGCCGTCAGTTGTCGGAACATTCGTTTTTTCATACCGTTCCCCTTTCTTCGTTTGTATATGTGTAAAACACCGGCCTGTCCTCCGGTGCAGTTACTGTGGAAAAAGAATTCGGTTTCCTTTCTTTGTTATCTTTTATTCATGCCTTGGGGTTTCGTTCAGACTTACCTTAGATGTCGGTTTGCATTGTTTGTAATACGAAGAGTTACTTTCTTCCAGAATAGCACACATCTGTTTTTAATTCAACCTGTTAGTAGAACTTTTTACTTTCTGTCCGTTCAAATTGCCATAGCCGTTCGGCTATATTATAATCATGTCATAAAAATATGGCCGCTCGACTATATTTTTAACATAACATCACATTGTTGTCGTTCAACTAAATCAAGGAGGAGCCTACCTGGCTCCTCCTTCTTCTCCAAAGGTTTCTCCGCCTCCGTTTGCTTCCACAACCGAAAGGGCATCCATGGATATTTTCATAATGTCTCTTGTCATTTCTTCGCTCAGCTTCATGCGCTCTGCCACTTCGGAAAGCGTCGCTTCGCGTCCCAGCTCTTCCACCAGCTCCTCGGTTGCCTTCATCATGGCATTGGCCTGGGAAGCCAGGTAGTTTCCGGTGTTTTCCTGTCCGTTCTGCTCAGCCACGGCCGCGTCCAGGGCGCTGCAGATTTCTTTTGTGAGATGAAGCCCGAACTCGCCGCCTGTAAAGGTTTCCATGGCCATGAGAAGCGCCATGTTGCCCTCCTGGATCAGATCCGCCATGAGCACGCCCTGTCCGGCGTATTCCCTTGCCAGCTCCACCACGCGGCCCAGATGCCCTTCCGTCAGCCGGTTTCTGGCCGCCTTATCGCCCGCCAGCGCCAGCTCCAGGAGACGCTCCGACTCGGCTTCCTCCAGAGCTTCCACCTCCGCCAGTTCCTCCAGATACATCTTATAGCACTTGGAATCCTCGCCGGTCAGCTTCTTTCCCGCCGGTTTCTTCTCCGACTTTTTCTCCTGCGCGTCTGCGCCCTTCAGATAAGAAAGGCTCTCTGCATCCGCTTCATGTCCCTCGACCCGGATCTGATTCAGTTCCAGATAGCTGTAGATCAGATTTTTCTGTTCCTCGGTAAACTGCCACTCCGAAAAGGTCCGGGAAAGCAGCTCCTCCGGCACTACGCCGCCATGCTCCTTCGCCGCAGTCAGAAGCATTCCGAGGGCCTCCTTAAACTGTTCCTGATTATCCATAATTCTGCCTCACTTTCTCCGAAACCTTTCCTTCACCAGCGCTTCCGTCGCCCGTATTTCCTGCTCCAGCCATTCCTTTCGTCCGTCTGCTGCCGCCAGCAGATACTGATACTCGTCCATAAGCCCCTTTACATGGGGGACGGTGACGGCTCCGGCATCGCTGCCCAGAGCCACAGAAACGCCAATGGCAAAGGCTTTTCGAATATGTTCCATCTGCATGGCAGTGATCCGTTCGAGAGACTCCTCGTCAAAACGGCCCAGTCCCCGCAGGTTTGCCACAGGAGAAATGGTAGGCGTCCAGACCGTTCCCGTCTCCGCCATCATGGAAAGCTCCTCGTCGGTAATATAGGCGCCGTGCTCCACGCTGTCCACGCCACTCTCAATGGCATGGTGAACATTCTCCCTGCCGTTGACGTGAACCATGACCGAAAAGCCCTCCTCATGACAGATATGAACCAGCTCCTTCGTTTCTTCTTCAGGAAGTCCGGTTCCGGTAATTTTTCCGTAAACATTAAAATCCAGAATCCCGGAGAACATGATCTTGATAAAATCAGCGCCCTGTGCCGCAGCTCTTTTTACCAGCGCCGCAAACTCCGGAAGCGTCTCATATTCCAGACCGACAATTCCGCCGTAATGCCCCTTTTTATGAATGGCAAAGGCCGGGGACCGGTAATCGATACCGTAATCCCCGGCGATCTCCGCCGCATAGGCACAGACCCCAAAGGGATCACCGCCCTCACGGAAAAAGGTGATCCCCGCCGCCCGGTATGCCGCCAGCGTCTCTTCCACATCCTTCCGGTTTACACCGCTCCGATGAAGGTCCGCAGCCTCTTTATAATTTCTTCCGTTCATGAAGATATGTCCATGACACTCTCCGAACATCCTTCCCGCTCCCTTTCCAGGCTGTTATTTTGTACCGAAGATCCGGTCACCGGCATCGCCCAGCCCGGGGCAGATATACGCATTTTCGTTCAGCTCCCGATCCAGATGTCCGCAGTAGATCTCCACATCGGGGTGTGCCTTATGAAGACGCTCCAGGCCCTCCGGTGCAGCGATGATACAGAGAAATTTGATCTGCTTTCCGCCTCTTGCCTTGATGAAATCGATGGCTGCCTCTGCGGAACCGCCGGTTGCCAGCATGGGATCAACCACCAGTGCCAGTCTCTGATCGATGGATTCCGGCAGCTTGCAGTAATATTCCTTGGGTTCATGGGTTTCCGGATCGCGATACAGGCCAACGTGTCCAACCTTTGCGGAGGGAACCAGCGTCAGAATTCCTTCTACCATACCAAGACCGGCACGAAGAATCGGCACAACAGCCAGCTTCTTCCCGGCAATCATAGGGGTCATACACGATTCAATAGGAGTCTCCACCGGAACATCCTCCATCGGCAGATCACGAAACGCCTCATAGCCCATGAGAACACCGATTTCCTCCACCAGCTTCCGGAATTCATTCGTTCCGGTATTCTTATCTCTTAACATACTGATCTTATGCTGGATCAGCGGATGATCCATAATGTGTACGTTTTCTGTTTCAAGAATGCTTCCCATTGTTTTTCCTCCTGTTGGTTGGTTTTTACATTTGTTTTCTTACTATCTTGTACTCATCATAAAGCTGAAAATACGGACAGTCTGTCAAACTGCTGCGCAGGAACCGCTCCATCTCATCCTCATCCAGATCGGCATCACAGATATAATATCCGTACTCCTCATCGTAGGTATAATTGACACAGTATTCACAGCCGCCAGTCTGCGCCATGATACTTCCTCCTTTTTACTCAGAATGCTTCCGGCGTTCACACTCCGGCTTCCGTGAGCTGCTGCCAGATCAGGCTCCCCGCCTGCTGCGGTTATTCCGCCTCCAGCGCCTCCACCTCAGAAAGCCACAGTCCGGCACAGGCATCGCTGGGCATACGCAGATCGCCTCTGGGTGATACCGCAACGCTTCCCACCTTCGGTCCATCCGGAAGACAGGAGCGCTTGAACTGCTGCGAAAAATACCGGCGGTAAAATGTTTTCAGCCACTTTAAAATCGTCTCGTTCCCGTAAACGCCGTCAAACGCCTTTTTCGCCAGACGATAGATCTTCGCCGGGTGATAACCAAAGCGAAGAATATAGTATAAGAAGAAATCATGAAGCTCATAAGGCCCCACAATATCCTCTGTTTTCTGAGAGATCTTTCCCTCCTCCGGCGGAAGAAGCTCCGGACTCACCGGCGTATCGAGAATGTCATACAGGATCGCCGCCAGCCGCTCATTTCCGCAGGTTTCCGCATAATAGCGGACCAGATGGCGCACCAGCGTCTTCGGTACGGAAGCATTGACTCCGTACATGGACATATGATCGCCGTTGTAGGTTGCCCAGCCCAGTGCCAGCTCCGACATATCACCTGTTCCGATGACCATGCCGCCGCCCTTATTGGCAATGTCCATAAGAACCTGGGTACGTTCTCTCGCCTGGCTGTTTTCATAGGTCACCGAATGATCTGCCGGATCATGACCGATGTCCGCAAAATGCTGGTTCACCGCCGCACGGATATCGACCTCCTTCAGATTTGCTCCCAGGATCCTGGTCAGCTCGCAGGCATTCGTATACGTTCGGTCTGTAGTTCCAAAGCAGGGCATAGTCACAGCTGTAATGCAGGTTCTTTCCAGCGAAAGAAGATCAAACGCTCTTGCTGTTACCAATAACGCCAGGGTAGAATCCAGCCCGCCGGAAATTCCAACCACCGCATTTTTGCAGCCTGTATGGGCAAGCCGTTTCTTTAATCCCATGGCCTGGATCAGTAAAATCTCCTCACACCGACGGTCCCGGTCTGCCTTGTTTCCCGGTACAAAGGGTGCGGGATCTACAAACCGTTCCAGAGAAAGCGGTGCTTTTCTCACGGTAAAGGCCACCCTCTGATAGCCTTCAGAATCCAAAGGCCCAAAAGTTGTCATTCTTCTCCGCTCATTGCGCAGCCGCTCCAGATCCAGATCGGCGGTAATGAGTCCCGTGGTAAACCGCTCTGATTCCCTTAAAAGCGTCCCGTTCTCGCAGATCAGGTTATGACCGGCAAACACCAGATCTGTGGTAGATTCCCCCTCTCCGGCGTCCGCATATATATAGCCGCAGACCAGTCTGGCCGACTGATTTTCCACCAGACTTCTCCGATACAAATCCTTTCCGGTGTTTTCATCACTGGCCGAAGCATTGACGATCAGTGTTGCCCCCGCCAGGGCGTGACGGTTGCTGGGAGGATTCGGCACCCAGACATCCTCACAGATCTCCGCACCAATGACCAGCCCCTCCATATTTGCACAGGCAAACAGAAGATCCGTTCCCATAGGGACATAATCGGTGACCCCGCTTTTCATGACCACCGCCTCCATGACCGGTTTCCGGTTTCCCTTATGAAAATGGCGTGCTTCATAAAACTCGGAATAGTTGGGAATATTCGTTTTTGGAACAAGCCCCAGAATCTGGCCGTCCTTTATGGCCGCCATGACATTGTAAAGCTGTCCGTCCCGCAGCCAGGGAAGTCCGACAAATACCAGAAGATCCAGATCTTTTCCCATATCTGCCAGCTCCGCCAGCTCCCGCTTCGCTGCATCCAGAAGCGGATCCTGCAGAAAAAGGTCGCTGCAGGTATATCCGGTCAGACAAAGCTCCGGAAATACCAGAACCTTTACTCCTCCGGCAGCCGCCTCCCGGCAAAGCTCCTCCATCTGCATTCGGTTATAGGCCGGATCTGCCACGCGGATCCGGGGCGTGGCAGCTGCCACGCGGATAAATCCCTGATTCATGTTTTGTTCTCCCTTCCACTGCCTCTGTCCATTATAGAATAACCGGCAGTAAAAAGCAATTATATCCTACGGATCCAGATCCACCTGCCGTTTCAGATACCTTCCGACCACATTGGAAAAATTTTCGATCTCCCGGATATAGGCAAAATCCCGTCCAAAGATCTTTTTTTCTGCATCCAGATCCTCTTCCCGTCCCGCAAATACGCCAAGAACGGATATTCCTAAATTTCGGGCACGCCGCACCTCTGATGCCGTGTCACGAACCGCATACTCACCGCCGTAAGGCTTTGGATTTTTGCTGCCGGGCCGATTGATAACCATATCATTGGGACGCCCGTCACTCAGTACGATCAGAATCCGGTTTTCCTCCTGTCTGGAGAGTAGCCCGTCCGCTGCCGCACGGATTGCCAGCCCGTCCCGGTTGTTCGACGATGTAGAATACTCCAGAATGTTGTCATCCGCCGACTTGTCATCCTCGTAGTCACGAAACCGGTGCATCACCGTATAATCCCAGAAGGTACAAAAGCTCATGACCCGGTGAAAAATCCCTGCCTCGCTGAGCGCACAGCTGATCAGATATCCCTGAAATGCGACCCGCGGCGAACGCACCTGCTGGGAGCCGCTGGCGTCCATGAGCACATCCACAACGAACTCTGAAGATGCGCGCTGAAACTGTCTGGAAAACAGCCGTCTGTCCTCACAGCGTCCCACCCTCCACAGAAGCGCCGGAACCACCTGTCCGTGATCGTCCCGACGGTATTCCGGCTCACTGCGTTTCTGAAGCGCCCGCTTTAAAATCTGGGAAAGCTCCAGAATATGCTTTTTTGCCAGATTGGCATGCTGGCGCAGATAGCGGCGGTTTTCCTCCGCCTGCCGCTTCGCATACTGATACTGATAATTATTCTTTACCGGATTCCGTAAAATTCCCTCCGTATAATAAAGACTGCAGTCCACATGTGCGCCACGGCAAAGCTTCTGATCCGTCCGCGCCTGCTCCAGCGGTGTCAGATAGGATTTTCCGAAGTTCAGTTCCACATAGGAATAGACCTTTTTCAGATCCTCCTCCGAAACCTTCACCACCCTGGTCACTGCCGGCATTTCCTCTTTCGGCTCCTCGTCCTCTCCAGTCTGAAGTATCCTCTGTGACACTCTCCGCATATACTCCTCAAAGCTTTCTTCCACCGCAAGATCCTTCAGAAAATCCTTCCAGCCAAACTCTGCCAGTTCCTCCGGTGTTACCGAAAGAACCTCCTCCAGATCTCCCTGTCTCCTTTCAAAGGTCTGATCGAAGAGCTGATTATACAGATGATCCACTGCCCGGATAATGTCCATGGTTGTCCTGGCATACTCCAGTCCATGAAGCTCCTCTGCCGCTTCTGTAAGCTTTTTTGTCGTCGTATAGCCCGGCTCCAAAGCCTGCTTCATAACGGTATATTTAACACGTCCTGCCATAGACTCGCTGAAAGCCCGGAAATCCCCCAGCTCAATGACATCATGAAATGCACGCAGGCGCAGATCCGCCACGCCGCTTCGCTCTGCTTCCGCCCGTTTATGAACCGCCATATCCACCGCCGTCTGTGCCAGAGTCATTAACGGCCCTGCCTCTGCTCCCAGGAACTGTTTTTTTACCACATAAAGGGCGAGGGCATTTTTGTCAAAATATTTGGCAAACGCCCCCTGCTTCACTGCATCATACAGAGAAATATATTTGGACCGTTCAAAGGAATCCATATCCAGCTTTGTGTCCAGACTGTAATTCCCGCTTACGGTCCACATCAGATTCCGAACCCGGTTTTCCGCCTCCAGCTTCCAGGTTTCCTCTGTCATCACTGCTTCCTCCGTCTTTTATGAATCAAACACATCAGCTGCAGTCCAGCTCTCCGGTATCCGTGTCATGACCACATCGCTGATGATCTCCTTTTCAAAACTGTCAAAGGTCTTGTTGGTGATTCCCATACGGACCGCCAGATATGGTGCAAGGCCGCTTCTCACGATTCGCACCGCTGCCAGGAGCCCGCGCAGATCCAGTGCCCTGGTTGTGATCTCGCCATTGGCAGCCTTGATCTGAAGATCCAGGAACAAACCGGCCAGCTGCTCCATGGCCTTTTTGTTTCCGTCCGGAAAGGTTGTCTGTAAAATTTTCATCAGCATCGCCTCGTCCACCGGAGACATATCGATCACCAGGAACCGGGACACCAGCGCCTCATTCAGCTCCTTTGTTCCGGCATAGCCGTAGTTCATGGTTCCGATAAACCGTGCAGCCGGGTGGAGCGTAATTTTCTCATATCCGGGAATGTCAATGATACGGCGATGATCCAGTGTTGCATGAAGCACTGAAACAGCATCATTTTTCGCCATATTGATCTCATCCAGAATGCCGAAGCCGCCATACTGCGCACACTGAGTTACAGGTCCGCGCCGCAGAGTCACTTCGTTATTCTGAAAGGTATCCGTTCCGATGAGGGAGCTGCTGTCGGTATTCACATGGAAGGAAATATTATAGACCGGACGTCCGAATAATACCGCCAGATTCTCCGCCAGAACATTTTTTCCCGTGGCCTTGGAACCGCTTAGTAACAGGTTTTCCCCCTGTAATAACGCAGCAATCGCCTGCTCTAAAACTTCTTTTCCGTAAAAGGGAATCACGGGCTTCGCCATGCGGCTTTTCTGGCTTTCATCCACTGAAAATCTGTCCCGAAAAACGGACAGTTCGTGAATCAGTCCTTCATCCACGCCCTGTTCTCTTAATGTCTCTTCTGTCACTCCTTTTCTCCTCCTGCCAAAATCAGCCGGTTAATCTGTGCGCCCAGATATCCGGCTCCGAATCCATTATCAATATTGACCACTGCCATGCCCTCCGCACAGGAATTAAGCATTCCGAGAAGGGGCGCCAGCCCGTCAAAGCCGGCTCCGTAGCCGACGGATGTCGGAACTGCGATCACCGGCTTATCCACCAGTCCGGTGATGACACCGCCGAGTGCTCCCTCCATACCGGCTACAGCCACGATGCAGTTTGCCTTCCGGATCTCCTCAATTCTGGAAAACAGCCGGTGGATCCCGGCCACTCCCACATCAAAGACCCGAAGCACCCGGCTTCCGTGAAACTCTGCTGTCTGTGCTGCCTCCTCCGCAAAGGGAATATCCGCCGTACCGCCGGTACAGACTGCCACCAGCCCCTGCTGCTCTGCCGGCTTCGGCTCATATTTTAAAATCCGGGAGCTCTCATCATAATACACCTCCGGAACCGCGCGGAACACTGCCTCATATTGCTCCTTCGTGGCTCTCGTTCCCATGACATTCACACCTCTGTCCCGAAAGGTTTCATAGATATGAACCAGATGGGACAGCTCCTTCCCCTGGCAGAAAATAACCTCGCCGGTTCCGCGGCGTCTGCTTCTGTGGAAATCGATCTTGGCACAGCCGATATCCTTATACTCCTGTCCGCCCAGCATGATCTCCGCTTCTTCCATGGGCAGTGTCCCGTTTTTTACCTGTTCCAGTATCTCGCGTACTTCCATGATACCTCCTGTCTGCCTGTTCTTTTTCCTGCCTTTCAGACTCCGGTCTGCTTCCCATCTTTCCGAAGCAGCTTCGAGAAATTGTCCCTTTAATCTACCAGATCCATACTTCCCGAACGGAAGCCCTCCAGATCCAGCGTCACATAGACAAACCCCAGCTCCTTTAACCGGTTTACAATATCCTCCCGCATATTTACAAACACCGGAATCTGAGATTTTTCCACCTCGATCCGGGTGACAGGATCATAAAAGCGGATCCGCACCGAGCGAAAGCCCATGCTCTTTAAGTAAGCTTCCCCGGCCGCGATCTTTTCCAGTATCGGTGTCTCCAGCCTTGCTCCATAGGGCAGTCTGGTTGCCAGACAGGAATTAGACGGCTTCGATGCCACAGAAATGTCATATTTCTCCGCCAGAGCCCGCACCTGCGCCTTGGAAATTCCAAGAGTCTTTAAGGGGCTCATGACTCCCAGCTCCTCCAGCGCCTTCAGGCCCGGACGGTACGCCTTGATATCATCCGCATTTGTCCCATCCATGACCAGGCTGCACCCATGAGCATTCGCAAAGGCCTTAAGATTGGAAAACAGAAAATGCTTGCAGTGATAGCAGCGATCCTTAGGATTGTTCAGAATCGCCGGATTGTCCAGCTCATTGACATGGATCACCGCAAAATCCGCGCCGCACTCCAATGCCAGTTTTCTTGCCTCCGCTTCCTCTCCCTTCTCATGAAGAAACGTATCAAACATGACACCGTAAACCGTTCCGCCAAATTGTTTCTGCTGTCTGCTGGCCACAGTCAGAAGAAGCGTGCTGTCCACGCCGCCGGAAAAGGCAATACAAACCCCCTGTTTCACCGCGTCTCCTACACATTCTTCCAAATCCTGTTTTTTTCTGCGAAGTTCCTCTTTATTCTGTCCGTGTTCTTCCATACTTATCCCTTTCGGTTATCTTGCCTGAAGTTCTTCCGCCTGTCTCTGGATTCTTGCATAAGCCTCCTGGAAGGAAATTCCAGACTTCCCGGCATACTTCGTCACATCCTCATATTCCGGATAACAAAAGCTCCGCTCTCCTCTTGTCACAATCTTGACCTGCGCCGTTCCGGCGTCCGTTTCCACTGTCAGGATCTGACGCGGCAGAACCGTCCGCTCTACCGGATAACGGCGGATTCCAATGGTCGTTGTATGAAGGAACAGCAACTCCTCCAGCTCCTCCCGCTTCGCCTCGGTACAGATCACCTTGACGAGATAAGCCGGACGGTTTTTCTTCATAAAGGCCGGCAGATAGCACACATCTCTGGCTCCTGCCGCCAGAAGCTGTTCCATCACAAATCCAAGCGCCTCTCCGGTGGTATCGTCCACATTCGTCTCCAGCGTCCAGAGCGTCTCATTCTTTTCCACAGTTTTTTCTTCGTTTCCGGAAGCTTCTCTGCCCGGAGCTTCCATCCTTGTTTCAATCAAGCTTGCCCGCAGCAGATTGGCACGCGGAAAGTCCTTTTTTCCGGCACCCATACCGGTCTTTACGATCCGGTACACCTCCGGAAGTGCCTCCTGCGTCCGGATGCCTGCCGCAATGGCTGCTCCTGTGGGGGTTACCATCTCCCCCCGGTTTCCGGTCTGCCGCAGATATAATCCGTATGCCTCCGCAATGGCCGTCACCGCCGGAACCGGAACCGGAAGGATCCCATGCTGGCAATGTACATGACCACTGCCCTCATAAAGCTCCGAAATGACTGCCTCCTTAATTCCGAGATCATCGAGACAGATCGACACAGCTGCAATATCCACAATGGAATCCACCGCGCCCACCTCATGGAAATGGACCTGATCAATGGGCTTTCCGTGAACCTTCGCCTCTGCCTGCGCCACAATACCGAAAATCCTGAGCGCCGTTTTTTTCGCATCAGCTGTCATGGCCGACTGCTCAATGATTCCCGTAATATCTGCCAGATTCCGATGCGTGTGAGGGTGTGCATGATGCTCGTGGCCGTGCTTGTGCTCTTCATGGTCATGGGTTCCGTGGCCGTGGTCATGCTCGTGATCTTCGTGGGCATGAGCCCCGTGATCGTGGCCATGCCCGTAATCTTCGTGGTCATGCCCATGATCTTCGTGGGTGTGACAAGGCACGTATTCCTCATGACTGTGCACAGGATCTCCCTCCAGGTCATCATGACTTCCACCGTCCTCCGGTCCATCCAGGATCACCTCAAAGCTGCATGCCTCGATGCCGCATTTTACCCGGCGGCCGATCTCGATGCGGTATCCGTCCACATCGAGACTTTCAAGACCTGCCAGCAGTTTTTCCCGGCTGGCTCCCAGATCCAGGAGTGCCGCCACCATCATATCTCCGCTGATGCCGGAGTAACATTCCAGATAAAGCATGTGTTCTACCTCAATTTTTCCGTCTCAATCTTCCTGTCCTAAATTTCCTGTCCTAATTTTCCTGTCCTAATTTTCCGCTTCCATCATACTTATACTTCAATCAGTTCGTATTCACTGTTTCCAAGTCCGATTTTTACTCCATGCTCAATTCCGACCTTCCAGTTGGTATTGGGGCTTACCTGTCCGAAATAGTCCCGGTTCTCATGGCCACGGCTCTCACCGAGGATACTGTCCATGATGATAGGCTGCGCATTGACCGCATCGGCACATGCCACATCCAGCGCCACCGGATCAAAGGACGCAAACATTCCCACATTAGGAACAATGGCGCGGTCGTTTTCTCCGTGACAGTCACAGTAAGGGGACACATCGACTACCAGGCTGATATGGAAATTCGGACGTCCCTGAACCACCGCCAGGCTGTATTCGGCAATCTTCTTATTGATGATATCATGAGTCGCATCCTTGGCTGCCAGTACTGCGTCCTTGGGACAGACACCGATACAGCGTCCGCAGCCGACACACTTATCATGATTGATGGATGCCTTTCCATCTGTGAATTCCGGTGCACCGTGAGCACAGATCTTCTCGCACTGATGACAGCCGATACAGCGGCTCTGATCCACATAAGGCTTTCCGGTGCTGTGCATATCCATCTTTCCGGCACGCGATCCGCAGCCCATGCCGAGATTCTTCAGGGTGCCGCCAAAGCCGGTCATCTCATGTCCCTTGAAATGAGTCAGGGAAATGATCACATCGGCATCCATGACAGCCCGTCCGATCTTTGCAGCCTTCACATACTCCCCGTTTACCGGAACATCCACATCATCGGTTCCCTTTAATCCGTCGCCAATGATCACATGGCAGCCTGTGGAGAACGGAGAAAAGCCATTGACATAAGCCGTATCGATATGATCCAGCGCATTCTTTCTTCCGCCCACATAAAGCGTATTGCAATCCGTTAAGAATGGGCGTCCACCAAGCTCCCGCACCAGATCTACCACAGTTTTTGCGTAATTAGGTCTTAAATAGGACAGATTTCCGCGTTCTCCGAAATGCATTTTAATGGCCACATATTTATCCTGAAAATCAATGGTTTCCATTCCGGCCTTCTTCATGAGGCGGTTCAGCTTCATCTGCAGATTCTCGCCGATTTTTGCTTTCATGTTAGTAAAATAAACCTTGGACTTTTCCATTTTCCTTCTCCCTTCCTGATGGACTGCGTTCTGCGCATGCATGCGTTTCACAGTCTGTTTCCTGTTCCAATTCTGATCTCACACCTGCTTCTGTTCCTGCAAATCTGCGTTTTTTGCAGTCTCCTGCCAACTTCTTCTGATCAGTGGATCCGATCGGCTCCGGTCATAAGATCCCTGGCCTCCTCGATCTGCCTGCTGATCATCTGCTGCCGCTCGGCAAACAGCAGACCCTTATTATACTGATAATACCGGTCGCAGCCGTTCTCCCGGATAAACCAGGCACTGTAATATCCAGCCGTCAGTTCCGTGACAAAGAGCACCAGCTCCTGTCCCTTTCCGAAGGCCGCCTCCAGAAAATCAAAAGCATATTCCAGCTTTTCACCTGCTCCGTCCACCATGGTCTGGCGCTGATCCGCTGCCGCCGCAAAATCCTTCCTGACTTTCTCAAAGCTTCCTGCATTCAGATGCTGTTCCATCCAGGAAAGGACCCGTCTGCCCGTAAGCAGCCCCGCCTTGTCAAGCTGCGCTCCGGCGTTTGCCTTTTCAAAGGCCTCCAGTGCTTCCTGATACCGCTCCGAAAGGGAGCAGTCCTCCCGCTGAACCGCTTTTAAATGACCGAACAGCTCCGTCACGAACCGATCCTCCAGATAGCAGTTCCAGAACTCCTCCTCCAGTCTGGAAAGCAGCAGTCCCATAACGCTCAGCCTCTCATCGAAATCAGCGAACTTCAGTCTGGAAACAGCCGACGGGTCGATGACACCTGCAAGCACCTCATCCACCCTGTAATCCTCATGATACTTCTTATATAACTCCAGATAGTTGGCAAAATCCCTGGCAATCTTCGGATACTGGATGTACTGTCCCACCACCTGGGCATCTACATCCTTTCCCAGCTTCTCATAAACGTACAGCAACTGGGACAGATCCTCCCAGCCTCGCGCCGTGGCAAACAGCTGGCCGTCCACGGTTGTCTCCATTCGATAGAAATTGTTTTTCCGAAGCTCCAGATAAGAAATTACCGCACCGTGAAGCTTCTGCTTATATGCATATTCCTTCCAGACGCCAAAATCTGCCTCCACGTCCAGACGCTTCACACGATCCAGCGTCACCACATCAAAATCCCGGACCGATTTGTTGTATTCCGGCGGATTTCCCGCTGCCACAATGACCCAGCCCTCCGGCACCTTCTGATTTCCAAAGGTTTTGCATTGCAGGAACTGCAGCATCATAGGCGCCATGGTTTCAGACACGCAGTTGATCTCATCGATGAAAAGAATCCCCTCTTTTAAGCCGGTTTCCTCCATTTTTTCATACACCGAAGCGATGATCTCGCTCATGGTATATTCCGTCACGGAATAGGTCTGTCCGTCAAACTCCCGTTCCTTGATAAAAGGAAGTCCCACCGCACTCTGACGGGTATGGTGGGTGATGGTATAGGACACCAGCCCCACATGGCACTCCCTGGCGATCTGCTCCATGATCTGTGTCTTTCCCACCCCGGGCGGGCCCATGAGCAGCACCGGGCGCTGACGGATCGACGGAATCTCGTAGGCACCGTAGGCATCCTTCATCAGATAAGCCTCTATGGTATTTTTGATTTCCTCTTTTGCTCGTTTAATATTCAATGTTCCGGTTTCCTTTATCTTTTTTCTTCTTTAATTTTAAACAAATTTAATATTTTTGTCCAGCCGTTTCCCTGCTTCTTCCAGATCCGGTGCGGACAGGATCAGCCTCATGGCCCAGGGCGGAACAGCCACATCGGTATAGTCCTCCTGCATGAAAAGAAAAGCCACATCATAATCGGGGCGTTTTTTCGGATACCTTCCTTTTCCATCCGTGAAATACAAAAGTCCCTTTAAGCCACGAAGCTCTCCCTGCTCTCGAAGCTCTTCCACATGGGAGAACACCGGGCGAAAGTCCGTTCCTCCTCCGCCCTTTAGTTCAAAATGCTCCATATAATCCTTCAGTTCCTCAACGGAACCGATCCTCGCATCATGCTGGATCTTTTCGTCGCACTGAATAATATGGATCCCCACTTTCTTAAAAAAGCTTTCCGTTTCCAGCAGGATTCCGCAGGTCTCCGACAGAAAGGTTTTCACCAGCTCGCCGGAGCAGGACATGGAGGTGTCAATGGCAATGACAAAATCCTGGATCTTTTTGACCTCCTTATATTCCTGCGGCTCAACCAGGGGCATATTTCCGTAAAGGCGCAGCCCGTAGCTGTAAAATCCATAATCAAAGGAATCCGTATCCACCTGCATCTCCTCCCGCCAGACCGAAAATTTCCGAAGGAAACCGCGGTAATCCTGGCGGCGTCTGTTCTGGAGCTTCAGCTGATCCGTCAGGCTTCCATCTCCGTCTGTCTCCTCCTGCCCAAAGATGTCTGCTTCCGTCTCCGTCCGCTCTGCGATATCCTGCCAGCGGTTTTCCAGTGCCTCCATGGCCTCCGGCGGCGTGTCGGAATCCGGGTGCGGCCAGAACTGATGATCGTCCACCAGAAATAATTCCTTTAGCTTCTGAAGCTGCTCATCCTTCAGTCCCTTTTTCACCAGCACATGGTACACACCTTCCGCCGTCAGAACCGCCAGCGTTTCCCGCAGCTCCCGGTAAACCACCTGCCGTTCCGGCGAAACAGCCCGCCGCACACTGCGTTTTTCCAGCCCGTCGATCAGCGATTCCACTGCGATATCCGCCGCCAGATTCCAGTAGTCCTCCTGCCGGTCCCCCCGTCTGGTCAAGTGACGGAACAGACAGTGAAATACCATATGAAGATACAGGCGGTTCAACCCCTTCCGGCTTCTCTGATACAGTTCTGAAAGCCCATACGGCTCAAAATAGATCCGATATCCGTCGGTTCCGGCCGTCTGAGCTGCCGTGTCCATCTGATACCTCAGGCTGCAGAGTGCCAGATCCAGATACCGCATATTGAGATACAGCTCATTCCTGGCTGTCCCTAAAATTTCCTTTCCAATATAGTCCCATTTTTCGGACAGTTTCTGTGACATTCCACACTCCTATTCCTACAGCTCAAACATTTTTTTCTTTTTTGTCCCACCCTGTTTTTTATACTGGTAGTCCATCAGACAGCTTACGATCTCGGTCTTCCCCTGCTTTCCGGCCAGCTCCAGAAGCACCTCCAGCGCCGGCCTCCGTTCCTGTACCTTCTGATTTTCCGCCTCGCTCCCGGCCTCCGGCTGCGCCACCAGATCCTCTCCCATGGCCGCCATATAAAAATCTCCGCCGTTGTCCTCCAGAATCTCCGGCTTTGTTTCCGGTTCCCGCTCCGGCTCTGCCAGACCGTCAAAGGCTCCGACACCAGCTAGGAATGCCATTTTCTCCGGATCATTTTCCTTTAAAAGCACCGCTGCCGCGTCCCGGATCTTCTCGCTGAACCAGGCCTTATACTCTGCTGTGGCTTCCCCAGAGGATCCTTCCGGAAACCGCAGTCGGTCATAAGCAAGCTCCGTTAAAACAGCCGCCGGTTCCTGACGGATCGCCAGCTTAAAGAGGCTGTCATAATCCTTATAATTCATGATACCGTCCCGAAAGCACTGGCGGTAACGATAACCGGTGCCCTGAAAATGCATCTCAATGATCCGTGCCGGTACATTTTCCACCGATGACTCATAATATTCCGGAAACATGAGCGCATATCGTTCTCCGTTCTGCCATATATTCACCGAAATAGCATAACGAAGCTCCGACAGCATCAGTGCCAGACCTTTTAAGGGCATCGTCTCCTCCGTCACCCGATATTCCAGATGACGCATGCTGCCGCAGCCCATGAACGCACCGCTTCCGATCCGCCGGATATTCCCTGCAAAACGGATTTCCGAAAGCGCCGTACAGCCATAAAAAGCATAATCCCCGATAGCCTTTACGGTTTCCGGAACAGTAACTGCCCGAACCCGCCCACCGGCGATCCGCACGGAAAAATCCTCTTCAAACAGCGAGTCTCCCGTTTCTGTTCGCTTTATGCCATCCACCCGAAACCGTCTCGGCAGCTCTGACTCTGAAAACGCATAGGGACCGATCTCTGTCACCGGAAGTCCCTCAATACACTCCGGCACCTGCGGCGCCGGATCGGTTCCCCACGCCCTGCAGATCTTTACACCGCTGTTTTTTATGACATAGTCCCATGCTGTTTTCATGACTTTTTTGCTCCTGACTCTGTTTTTCACACAATTAATCGTTTCTCTCTACTATATACCTGTGAACCCGTGTTTTGTCAATGCTGTATTTCGTCATTTTACCCATTGTTTTTGCATAATGTTCCGCTTACAATATTCGAAGAAGCTCCCGGCAAGAAAGACACTCTTTTCTCCTGTAACCGTTCTTTTGCCGGCAGTAGACGGAGGTTTTTATGCTTAAACGACTTTTTACCTATTTAAAGCCTTATCGGCGCGCTACGATCCTTGCCGTTGCCTGCATCTGGCTGGAAACGATCTTTGAGCTGGTGATCCCCATGATCATGGCCGACATCATCGACGTAGGTGTTCCCAACGGGGATAAGGCTCTGATCTTCAGCCGCGGCGTCCTGATGATCGTCTGCGCCCTGATTTCTATGGTTTTCGGTGCCGGAAGTGCCCGCTACTCCGCCCTCTGCGGACAGGGCCTGGGGGCGGAGCTGCGAAAAGCCGAGTACGAAAAGCTCCAGAGCTTTTCCTTTTCCAACATCGACCATTTCCGGACTTCTTCCCTGGTAACCAGACTTACCAGCGATGTGACTGCCATCCAGAATTCCGTCTCCACCGGTATGCGTCCCGGCTGCCGTGCTCCCTTTATGATGATCTCCGCTCTGATCATGTCCTTTTCCATGAACTGGAAGCTGGCGCTGATCTTCTGCGTGGCATCACCGATCCTGGGGATCCTGCTCTTTTTCATCATTAAAAACGTCCGCCCGCTTTACGGGATCATGCAGGGCGCCGTGGATACGTTAAACCGGATCGTTCAGGAAAATTTAACGGCCATCCGCGTGGTAAAGGCTTATGTCCGGAAAGATTATGAAACTGCCAAATTCGAGGAGGCCAACCTGGAATTAAAGGATGCTTCCCAGCGATCCTTCGGACTGGCAGCCCTCAATATGCCTGCCATGCAGCTCGTCATGTACGCCACGATCCTCTGTATCCTCTGGATTGGCGGCCGGCTGATCCAGGGTGGCAGCATGCAGGTCGGCGAGCTCACCGGATTTTTAAGCTATGTGCTTCTGGTTCTCAACTCCCTCATGATGATCTCCAATGTGTTCATGATGCTCACCCGCTCTCTTGCCTCCTGCCGGCGGATCGTAGAGGTTCTGGACGAGCCCGTGGATATGACCGACGACGATGCCCGGGACATTCAGGTTACCAGCGGAGCGGTTCAGTTCGACCATGTATATTTCAAATATCAGGAATCTGCCCCGGAGTACGTACTTTCCGACATCACTCTTTCTATTAAGGCCGGTCAGACCGTCGGAATCCTTGGCGGTACCGGTTCCGCAAAAAGCACTCTGGTGCAGCTGATCCCCCGTCTGTATGATATTACATCCGGCTCTCTTACCATCGACGGCCATTCCGTCCGGGAATATCCCATGGAGCATCTGCGGGACGCCGTCGGCATGGTTCTGCAGAAAAACACCTTGTTTTCCGGAACCATCACCGACAACCTGCGCTGGGGCAAGGAGGATGCTTCAACGGAAGAAATCGAAGAGGCCTGTGCCGTTGCCTGCGTGGACGAATTCATCGGGAATCTGCCCCATGGCTATGAAACCGAACTGGGGCAGGGCGGTGCCGGTCTCTCCGGCGGTCAAAAGCAACGCCTCTGCATTGCCCGTGCGCTGCTTCGTCATCCGAAGATCCTGATTCTGGATGACTCCACCAGCGCCGTAGACACCGCCACCGAGGCCAGAATCCGCGAGGGACTTTCTACTTATTTGAAAGGTACCACAAAAATCATCATCGCCCAGCGGATCACCTCCGTTATGCATGCCGATCAGATTGTGATCCTGGACCGCGGACACATTCAGGCTGTCGGTACCCATGAGTCCCTTTTAAAGGACAATTTCATCTATCAGGAATTATATCATTCTCAGCAGGAAGGAGTTGGTTTATAATGGCACGCTATGTTGGATATAAAAAGCCGAAAAACACAAAGAAAACCATTGGCCGCCTGTTCCATTACCTTGGCGGACATAAGATCCTTCTTCTTCTCGTCTCCGTCCTTACCGCCATCGGCGCCTTAACCGGAATCACCGGCACCTACCTGTTAAAGCCGGTCATCAACCAATACATCCTCCCCGGCGATGTAAACGGTCTGTTTCGCATGGTTCTCCTCATGGGGCTCATGTACTTATCCGGTGTTCTGGCCACCTGGGGGTATAACCAGCTCATGGTTCGTATGTCCCAGAAGGTAGTCAGCGAGATCCGTCATGATCTCTTTGTCCGCACACAGGATCTGCCGCTTTCCTACTTCGATGCCCATACCCATGGCGAGCTGATGAGCCGCTTCACCGGCGATGTGGACACGATCAGTGAAGCTCTCAACGGCAGCTTTACCATGATCATTCAGAGTGCTATCGTGGTCATTGGCACCATCACCATGCTGCTGGTCCTCAACTGGCGGCTTTCCCTGATCGTGCTGTTTTTCATGGCTCTCATGTTCCTGTTTATCCAGTACAGCGGAAAACGGAGCCGCCGTTATTTCTCCGAACAACAGACATATCTCGGTTCTCTCACCGGCTTTACAGAGGAAATGGTCTCCGGTCAGAAGGTGGAAAAGGTTTTTCATCATGAAAAAAAGGACTTTGATGAATTCTGCCGCCGTAACGAAGCACTGCGGAAAGCATCCACCAAGGCTCTTACCTATTCTGGCATGATGATCCCCACCATCGTAAGCCTTTCCTATTTTAATTACGCAGTCTCCGCCTGTGTGGGCGGTCTCTTTGCCCTCTCCGGTCTCATTGATCTGGGAAGCCTGGCCTCCTATCTGGTTTATGTACGCCAGACGGCCATGCCCATGAACCAGTTCACCCAGCAGGTCAACTTTCTGCTGGCAGCACTGGCCGGTGCCGAACGAATCTTCGATATGATGGACGGAACACCTGAGCTTGATGAAGGAACCATTACGCTCTGCCGGGCAAAGGAGGTAAACGGAATTCTGACCGAGTGCGGCGCAGATGACGGCTTCTATGCCTGGAAATGTCCGACGGACAGACTTCCTGAGGACTTAAGGCCAGCCTATGAATCTGCTGTCCAAAACGGCTTCTGCCTGATCCCTTTAAAGGGCGATGTGCGGTTTCATGATGTCAGCTTCGGCTACACACCGGAGAAGAAGATTTTAAGCCATATTGATCTGTATGCCAAGCCCGGCCAGAAGATTGCTTTTGTCGGCTCCACCGGAGCCGGAAAGACTACCATTATCAATCTGATCAACCGCTTCTATGAGATTGACGGCGGTTCCATCACCTACGATGGCCTCAATATCCACGACATGAAAAAGAGCGACCTGCGCCGCTCCCTTTCCATGGTTATTCAGGATACGCACCTGTTCACCGGAACCATCGCCGACAATATCCGCTACGGCCGTCTGGATGCTGCCGATGAGGAGGTTGTGGCCGCCGCCAGGCTGGCCGGAGCCGATTCCTTCATCTGTCGTCTGCCCCAGGGGTATGACACCATTCTCCACAGCGACGGTGCCAACTTATCTCAGGGCCAGCGTCAGCTTCTTGCCATCGCCCGCGCGGCAGTCTCCGACCCGCCGGTTCTGATCCTGGACGAAGCCACCAGCTCTGTGGACACTGCAACCGAACGCCTTATCGAACGCGGCATGGATTCCCTCATGGAAGGCCACACGGTCTTCGTCATTGCCCACCGCCTCTCCACTGTACGGAACGCCAAGGCTATCATGGTTCTGGAGCACGGTCAGATCATCGAACGCGGCAGCCACGAAGAACTGCTGGCACAAAAAGGACGGTATTACAGGCTGTATACCGGACAGTTTGAGCTGGAGTAAACGATCAAGATACAAAAGACGGATCCCCTGATCCCAAGTGACTGACTTCCGATTGGAAGGAGTCTGGGATCAGGGGATCCGTCTTTCTGTCTGATTGAAACTATAATGAAGTCTATAACCTTTAGCCTCGGATCTCCTGCACGTCTTTTACGATGGTGTGACGGATCGGAACCCAGGTAACTTTTTTAAACAGTGCCGCTATGGAAATTGGAATGTACGTGAAAATGAAAATCGGGAATGTAAACAGGTACTGTATCTTTTTCCTTGTTTCACAATGGATCCGCTTCCACTCAGTAATGGTTGTCACCAGTCCGAAGAAAAACAGTGACATATAAATTCCCAGCAGACATCCGCCGATAGCTTCTGCCGATGCCTCAACCCAGAACAGCTTCCCGCTCAGCAATCCCATGATCCAGACTGCTCCGTTTACAAACATGGTAAACAGTGTCAGCAGTGTTGCCGGCGCCAGCGTCATCATCATATCATAGCACTGAAAATGATACCCGGCTCCGCTCTGATGCCTGCCGCCTTCTTTTTCATCACGGTAAATGTTTCCCTGCCTCCAGGGTATCATGCCGCCTAACAGTGCTTTTCCATAATGAAGAAATACCTGATAAAAACCTTTCGTCCAGCGCAGACGCTGATTCCAGGATTCCTTAAACCGGATCGGCTGTTCATCATAAAGCACCGCATCCTCACTATATCCAATAACACGTCCCTGAATCATGCTGTCCGTGGAAAACTCAATATCCTCCGTCAGCAGATGATGCTTCCAGCCATTGTTTTCCTGAATGATCTCGCTGGATACCAGAAATCCCGTTCCGGAGACAGCACAGCTGGTTCCGCACTGCATTCTCGCTCCATTCAGATATTTGGATTCCCGAAGGAACCACAATGCATAGCCTGCCGAAATCCAGTTGGAGCCGTAATTTTTAGAATTCCGATAGCTGGTCACAACGGCATATCCGTTATCAAATACCTTATTCATTTCCCGGATATAGTTTTCATCCAGCACATTATCGGCATCAAAAACCAGATATCCATCATAACTCTCCAGACCGACCGTCGTCTCGATCTGTCCAAACAAATAATTCAGGGCATATCCCTTTCCCACCTGAAACCGGTTAAACCTCTCATATACAATCGCCCGATGCGCCCGTGCCACCTGTGCCGTATCATCGGTACAGTTATCTGCCACCACATAGACGTCGATCAGATTCGACGGATAATTCTGGGAAGCAATGCTATCCAGCAGGCCTCCGATGACTGCTGCCTCGTTTCTTGCCGAAACAACCACCGCATACTTATGAAGTGTCTTCGCTTCCAGCTGCTTTCTCCGTCCCAACAATCGCAGGAACACAAACACCATCTGGTACAGATACAGCAGGCTGAACAGCACCAGGATCAGGAAATTAAAATTCTGAATCGTTTTAATCATAGGTCATCATTCCTCGTCTTTTTACTGGTTTTCAGCAGAGAATCCCCTGCTTTTCTCGTCAGCCTAGTATAACGGTAAAACTGTGACCATTCTGTGATGAAAGCATGAATATTTCCTTGTTTTTTCTAATAATTCTTCTGATGAATGTCTTCTTATTTTTTCCGCATTCTAACTCCGCTATCCACAGCTTCCCGCATTTTTCGAAAAATGATCCCCACAGTCTGCTTTCCTATTCCCTAAAACGGTTCCTGCTCCCAGCTGCTTTCGATAATCTATTGTTTCCTTCTCAACATTTTCCCTCTCTCTTCAGATATTCCAGAAATGCCCGGCACCCCTCTTCCACATCCCGATAGGTACTCCGGAAATCTCCCGTATACCACGGATCGCTGATGGCCCGCGGCTTTCCGGTATACGACAGCAGAAGCGAAATCTTCCCGCCGCGGTGCCCCGTCATCCGTTCCATATTGCGAATATTATTCTCATCCATACCGATCAGGTAATCATATTCCTCATAATCTGCCGCGGTCAGCTGGCGCGCCCGCTTTCCCGCGCAGGAAATCCCATGCTTTTCCAACTCCGCCCTTGCAGGCGGATAAACCGGATTCCCGACACCATTCCAGATCTCCTCCGATGACGTTGCCGCCGAAGCGATCACAAACTGATCCGAAAGACCCGCCTCCCGGACCATTGATTTAAACACAAATTCCGCCATAGGGGAACGACAAATATTGCCATGGCAAACAAATAAAATCTTGATTTTTCTCATATTTCCAGTATTTTCGGGCTTTTCAAGCCTTTTTACCTTTCTTCATTTTTCACTTATTCTGGCATATTTTGGCATATCTTTGCATATTTTTGTCATCAATTTTGGTAAAAACTTTGGTAAATTTCAAGTCTGTACCAAAGGCAAATCTGCCATTGGGAATCGACAGGTAAGAAATTGGGGATTAAGATAAATACTGGCATTCAGCCATTTTTCTCTCATTTTCATCAGGTCATTATGAATTAATTGCTTTTTGAAAATCTTCCTGTGCATCCTGAAATTTAACATGAGTATAGGTATTCATCGTAACACTGATATCCGAGTGTCCCATAATATACTGAAGCATCTTCGGATTCATTCCCGACTTAGCCATATTAGAACAAAATGTATGGCGACACACATGTGGTGTAATCGGCGGCATCTGAACCTTATATATGCTATTGTACTTTTCCCGAATATGTTGGAAATACTTTTCCCAATGTAATGCCACCATAGGCATATCATTCTTATCAAGGAATAAAAATCCTGTCATTCCATCAACCATCGGTTCAACTTTGGGATTGACCCTGTCCTTAAGTATTCTCTTGAAACAAGCCACCACCTCATCAGACATTGGAACATATCTCTCGCCACTTTCTGTCTTAGGCTTTTCAATGATATACTGCATCTGACTTGTTCTCTGTAATTGATGATTTACCCGTATTCTTTTGTTTTTAAAATCCAAATCTGATTTTGTAAGCCCACAGAACTCTGATATACGAAGTCCTGTGTTAAAGAGAATAAATATTGCATCATAGTACTTGCAAAAATGCGCATCTTCTTTTATGAATCTTAGAAATTCCCGCTCCTGCTTTCTTGTGACAGCTTCTCTTCTCACACTATCATTCACAATAACATTGACCAGTTCAAAGCCAAATGGATTTTTGCGAATCAAGTCATCTTCTTCCGCCATCTGAAATGCCGGTCTTAATACTCCCCGGATAGTATGAATTGAACTATAACCTTTTCCATCTACCCTCTGAAGCTTGATCAACCAGGCTTTCGCATCCGATAATTTCACTTTGTCGATTCTTTTTTTGCCAAAATCATCTTTTTTCAGCAGATTAATTACCGTCTTATAACCAGCATAAGTACTCTGTCTGACCCCTATTTTAAGACTTACATATTTCTCCACTAATTCAAGAACTGTAAGTCCTCCACCTCCTGGAACAAGTCCGTTAAACATATCCTGTTCCAGCTGTTTTTCCTTTTCTCTTAAAGAAAGCTCCATTTTCTTTCCTTTAGGTATAGGATCATTATGGTCCAAACGCCAACTATATAAATTCCCTTCATTTCCATGAATATCTACATATCTAAAACGATAACGTCCATCTGCTCTCTGGTACTCTCCTTCGTGAAGAATTCTATTGCGATTATCTCGTCTTTTCTCACTCATAGCTTTGTCTCCTTTCAAAAAAGAGAGCCCTAGCATGGTTATTGTACCACATTTGTGCCCCCTTTTCTACTACTTTACATATTAAATTGCAGTTGACTCTGCCAGAAATTGCTCAAATTTCTCTTTCTTAAACAAAACTTTGTTTCCTACTAACAGATAAAACTCCCCATTTGGATGGATATCTACAATTTGTCTAAGTCTCTTTTCACCAATGTGATAAAACTGTGCCGCTTCAGTTACAGAAAGCAAATATCGCTTCCATATAGGAATATCTATACTCTGATTCTCTAATTCATTTTCATCATCCATCATATTCTCCAATCTGCAGCTGTCTGACTAACATCGCATCAACCTTTTTTATTGCATCTGTGCTGACAATCATCCCGGCAGTCTGTATTATCTGTTCCTCATTTATTGTGACAAGCTGCTCCGGTAAAAACATTGTTGTATGTCTTAAAAATCCTCTAATTTCTGAAGGCTCAATATTGAAATGTACTGGAATATAATCCTTTTTCAACTTAGTTGTCCCCGGAACAACTGTGTATACAGGTGATTTTCCGTTTGCTTTGTCGCAGCTTATTACAATACATGGTCTCCTTCCAGCTTGTATATGCCTGAGTCCACTTTTTAATTCAGCCCACACAATCATATTTCTCTTTATCTTCACTGCAGATCACCTCTCTTTGGTGGAATATACAAGTCAACCTTGGGTTCCTTCTCATCTACACTGAATAATCTATACCCAGCTTCCCTTACTGCTCCTATTTTTAAATAAGAATCTGCTATTCCGTCTGAAATAGCATCGAGATTTGTTACGATAAGCGCATCTGCCTTTCCTGCTCTCATATATCTTATTGCCTTATAAAACACTTCATCCCTTAATCGTCGTCCAAAAATTCCTCTTCGGAATACTTTCATAGGAATAAGATTGTTATTGTCAGCAAATTCCATGATTCGTTTCAACTGCTTATTTTCCTTTTTCTCTGCTGCAATACAGTCATTCTCCTCATCAGAAGACAACATCACAACACACTTTATCGGCTGTATGGTCAGTGGCTTTTTCTTTCTTCCTGCTCTTCTCATTTCAAACCACTTCCTTTCTTGCCTCTAAGCCTTCAATAAAAATCAAACATGTAGACATTGCATATTCTCTATCATTTGGTTTAAGCATCTGCAATTTATCTTCCAATACAGACAAATCTTTATTCTCATGTTTTTCCCTGCTTTCAATTCCAAACAATGTATTAGGATCTACTCCATACTTTGTTACAATCTTCAGCATAAGTTCCAGACTCATCCGATGTCTTCCCTGCTCAATTTGCGAATAATGAATATAACTTACATCAAGGCTCTCCGCCATATCATTCTGTGTATATCCATATTTATTTCTAATACTTCTCAAAGTATTACCAACTGCATAAATATCATATATCATCCTGAATAACCTCACTCTCTAACCGATTCATGATGTATTCCACTGCCTCAGCCTCTGTTGGGCATTTGATGACTGGCTTCCCATAGTCATCAAATACCACTGTTTCAGAAGCAAATACAATGTAGGAATACCTGCCTGAATTCCTAACACTCAATCGCATAATTGTTGTACCTCGCACTCATAGTACCAAGGTCAAATATTGTCACACCCAAATCATTTATGCGATCCATCATTGACTTTAAATCTTCCGGATTTCTTGTAATCTCATAAATATCTTCTACGACAAGTACCTTGTAATCTGAAATCTCAAGAATTTCCATCAGCTGACGCATCTGAGGTCTGTCAACCGATGTAGATGCTCCATCATCTACAACAGTCTGATCACACTCAATTCCCACACTTAAAGCATATGTCTGATCAAGTTCTTTCTGTCGGTTCACATTATTCATACTCATCATTGACTTTATAAACAAAAGTCCTTTGTAAAGTTCTTTTCCGTTATACTTTTTCATGGCTATTACCTTCCTTAATTGAAATATTAAAGAAAGCATTGTGCACGCCGCTTTCAAACTCTGTGCTGTATCTCAAGCACAAGTATATTGTAATCTGCCACACCTTAATTGCCGACCGTGTACAGGCGACAATTATGTCGTGTAAACACGACAATCACTTTTCAACTGACACGCTTTTCATTGCTTTCATCATTGCAAGACACTGTCTTATCTGCAATTCATCCATATCTGAAAGAACATCCATTGCCTCAGATAATAGTTCTGAATTTTCTTCATTCTTTCCATACATTATGAAATCAACAGATACACCAAGTACGATTGCCAGATTATCTAATGTCTGTGTCTTAAAATCTCCACCATTTTCAATCGCAGATAATGCTTGTCTGCCTATACCTACTCTATGAGCTAACTCATCCTGTGATAATCCTATCGCCTTTCTCCTGTCAGCAATTCGTATTCCTCTCTCATAATCCTTTTCTCTTGTCTGTGCTTTACTGCTCATAAATCCTCCTTGCCGCCCTTGGAAACGAACAAGTCGGATTACCCTTTACATCACAAAAAAGACGCACGAGGAAACCAGTATCATAAATACTGTTCGTTTCCCCTGCGTCTCTGGTGCTTCCATCTTTCGATGTGCCCTTATCAGGTGGGCTGTAATTTAATTTTCAATCATTATATTCTGAAAGTCCCATTCTCAGAATGTTCCTTCATCATTCCCTCGGAATACTTCTTAAGTATCATCACTCGCTTGCATCTGTCACACTTAATTCCAATATTCTGAAGTGCCACAGCGAAATCATCACCGCATACAAAGTATTCCATCATTAACTTGTTGCATTTTTTACATCTAATTTCTATAACATTTCCTTTGTTCAATTCAGTTCGCTCTGATGTTAGCATCTAATTAGTACAAAACAAAAATGAGATATTCCCTTGATACAAATAAAATGTATAATAACAAGAGGAGGAACTCATCATGTCATGTAAGAAAACTCAACA